>QVQD01000047.1 GCA_003584875.1 Methylococcales bacterium | reverse complement strand
TAGTTAGTGTTTTTAATTTACACTTGATTTAAACCTAGCAACCATTGTTTCTTACCTTAAATACTAATCATTGCAAATTTGTTGTGATTATCTTTTGAGCTGATAGTCAACTTTTCAATTGAGCACTGACTTCGAAGTTTAATGCTAAGGCACAACATATAATTGCCTTTATTTAAACCCCATCCAGCCTTCACTTGCCCACATTTAAACTTTTGTAGGCCGGAATAAGACCACCCAAGCGTAGCGCGTGGTGGCGTTTCCGGCACAGAAGTAGTTCCAATGCCGGAAACGCTTTACTAGCTTACGCTTAAAAAGACTTATTCCGACCTACAATACGTTTAAATATTCCTTAACTGTTGGCAGTGACCCCAGTCTCTCCTTAACAAGGGTAGGTCGGAAGAGGGTTATCATATCCAGTGGTGAAGGGTCGATTAAACTAGCGATAACTTATCAGACGATAAAACTAAAAGCCATCGACTCATCTTTTATTACGCCTATTTAATTTTTGAAATGAATCCTATAATCTAAAAAACACGTGTTGCGTAACAAGAATAACTTCTTATCACGCAACACTTATGCAGCTCTATTAATCCGCTTGTCTTCTTAAAAAAGCAGGAATATCTAGATAATCTAAGTCAATATCTTTTTTAGCTTGTGCCCCGAAACGAGTTTCTCTACCTTCGGCTTTAGCACTTTGACGTACGCCCGCTGGTTTTTCTAACTCTTCGTAGTTTGTTTGATTAGCCATAGACTTAGGCATTAATTTAACAGGTGCTTTATGCTGTATTGCTGGTAATCCCATACCCGTCGCAACAACAGTCACTTTAATTTCATCACCTAGGCTTTCATCAATAGCCATACCGATTTTGATAACCGCATCTTCTGAAGCAAATTCATGAACGATATCACCGACCTCATTAAACTCGGCTACACCCATATCAGCTGCACATATATTAACAAGTATGCCTCTTGCACCTTGCAAATTGATATCTTCAAGCAATGGACAAGCAATCGCTTTTTCAGCCGCTTCACGTGCGCGGTGCTCACCTGATGCTGTACCAACACCCATAATGGCTGCGCCCATACCTGACATCACTGTTCTAACATCCGCAAAATCGACGTTAATCATGCCTGGATGAATAATTAACTCAGTAATACCTTGCACTGCATCTAGCAACACATCATTAGCTGCTTTAAAGGCATTGATTAACGATACATTACTACCTAATACTGGTAATAATTTTTGATTAGGGATAGTTATCAAAGAATCTACATATTTTTCTAATTCCAAAATACCCTGTTCTGCAGCGATTTGTTTCTTTTTACCTTCAAATAGAAAAGGCTTAGTCACTACAGCTACCGTCAAAATGCCCATTTCTTTTGCAATCTGAGCTATCACAGGAATTGCACCTGTTCCTGTACCACCACCCATTCCAGCAGTCAGGAAAATCATATCTGCACCTTGCAATACTTCTTTAATACGATCTTTATTTTCTTCAGCCGCATGACGTCCAATTTCTGGATCAGTACCTGCACCCAAACCTTTAGTTAAATCAACGCCTAACTGAATAATCGTATCAACTGACAATTTTCTTAATGCTTGAGCATCTGTGTTAGCACAAATAAACTCTACACCCTCAAGATTACAGCCTGCCATATGATTAACTGCATTGCCACCACCACCACCGACACCAATTACTTTAATGACTGCTGATTCACTATAACTATCTACTAATTCATATTTCACGACACCACCCCTTAACTCAAAAATAAATGCTATTAAAAATTACCTTGAAACCAATTTGTCATCTTAGAAAACCAACCCAAACCTTCGGTATCGTTGCTTCTACCTAAACTTTGATGTTCTCTTCCATACATTAACAAGCCCACTCCCGTTGAATGTATAGGATTTTTTACTACTTCGGTTAAACCTGTAACATTTTGTGGCCCACCCATTCGGACGGGCATATGAAATATTTCTTCAGCCAATTCTATTAAGCCCATAACCTTTGAACTACCACCTGTTAATACAATACCTGCAGCAATTAATTCTTCATTACCACTACGTCTCAGTTCAGATTGAACCAATAACATAAGCTCTTCATAACGAGGCTCAATAATGTCAGCTAAATTTTGCATAGAAATATTACGCGGAGCTCTATCACCAATACTTGGCACTTCTATGCTTCCGTCTACACTAGCCAATTGTGTCAATGCACAGGCATATTTACGCTTGATCTCTTCTGCATTGATAGTTGGTGTGCGTAATGCAACTGCAATATCATTAGTCACTTGATCACCTGCTATCGGGATCACAGCAGTATGCTTAATGGCGCCCTCTACAAAAATAGCGATATCCGTAGTGCCGCCACCTATGTCGATTAAGCAAACCCCTAATTCTTTTTCATCATCCGTTAGCACCGAATTACAAGACGCTAATTGTTCTAAAACGATATCTTCAACCTCAAGCCCACAGCGACGTATACATTTGATGATATTCTGAGAGGCACTTACACTCCCTGTTACCATATGAACCTTTGCTTCAAGACGTATACCTGACATTCCAATGGGTTCTTTAATACCGTCTTGCAGATCTATAACAAATTCCTGAGGCAGAATATGTAAAATCTTTTGATCTGCGGGTATCGCAACGGCCTGTGCTGAATCAATTACTCTATCGATATCATACCGAGTCACTTCTTTATCCCTAATAGCGACTATGCCATGTGAATTTAAACTTCGAATATGACTACCTGCAATACCCGCAAAAACTGATTTAATTTGACAACCTGCCATTAACTCAGCCTCTTCTATCGCTTTTTGTATAGATTGTACAGTCGATTCAAGATTAACAACGACTCCCTTCTTTAAGCCCCTTGATGGAGTAGAGCCTATACCTATTATTTCTATGCTGCCGTCACTACTAAGTTCACCGACAATAGCCGCAACTTTTGACGTACCGATATCCAATCCGACTATTAAATTACGCTCTATTTTCTTTGCCATTTTTATCTACTCAGTAACGCTTTATCGCGCGCTTGTTGTTCATTATCGGGATTTGCATAAGCTTTCCAATCAATTTCAATGGTTCCTGGTCTCCAAGTAACTGCATATCCATTGGGATATCTTAAGTCAACAACTGCCATTGCATCGACTTGCCCTTGGCTTAAGACTGTCAATGTCTTTAAAAAACGTTTTAATTTTTTTAATTGTTCATCTTGCCCCAACAATATTTCCATTCCAGTGACTAACTTTATTTTCCAAGCCCATCGATCGCTCACATGAAATTCCGCTAACTCCATTGATTGGTCAGCGAGCGCCGTTTTAATACCTTTCATAATCTCTAATACTTTGACCTGCTCTAATTCTGGTCCAGTCATAATAATCAAATTCTGAATCGGTAAATTAGTTTTTGGCGAAAAAATAACGCCCGATTCGGTAATCAAAGCTTCTTTACCCCAACGAGCGAAAGGTTGCTTCTCATGTACTTTTATATCAATGGCATCTGGCCATACTCTCTTAACAGTCACTGCATCTACCCAAGGCAATGTTGAAACAGCTGTATGTATTGCTTGCATATCAGCATCAAAAAAACTGGCCATGACTAAGGGCTGCAAAATACCTTTTACTTCATCTTTACTAAGATACTGAAACTCACCTTCAGTGCGTACGTACTTAATAGGAAATGAAGCGCTTTTAATCGATAGAGACTTCAAGCGTTCTTTAGTTAATTCATAACCTGTTATTCCAACTATACTTATCAAGAATAATCCAGCCAACCAAGACTTAATGCCAATAGTGTTCATTACCCTAAACTTGTTTCCAATACACGCCAGACTAAATCATCAAAATCAATGCCTGCCTGTTTTGCTGCCATGGGTACTAAGCTATGATCAGTCATACCAGGCACCGTGTTAATTTCAATCAATTGATACTGTCCGTCTTGATCATAAAACACATCAACTCTTGCCCAACCTTTAACGCCTAAGACTTTACTAGATTTAGTAGCCAAGGCTCGCAAAAAGGATTCTTGCTCGTCATTCAAACCTGAGGGGCAATGATACTGGGTTGTTGTTGCATTATATTTTGCTTCATAATCATAAAAAACATTCGGTGTTTCTACACGTATGACAGGAAGTGCTTCTCCATTTAATAGCGCAACAGTATATTCCTTTCCTGTAACCCAACTTTCGGCATAAACATCACACTGAAAAGCCAGTGCAGTCTCTAAGGCCTTCTGTAGTTCATCACGCGAATTTGCTTTACTCATTCCTATACTAGAGCCTTCTTGAGCAGGCTTGACTATGACAGGAAAGCCTAATTTTTCTATGCAGGCATCCAAATCACTCTCGCTCTGCAATAGAAACCACTGTGGTGTCACCAATCCAGAACCCTGCCAACATAATTTGGTGCGTAGCTTGTCCATCGATAAGGCAGAAGCCATAACACCGCTACCCGTGTAAGGGATTCCCATCACTTGCAGAACACCTTGAAGGACACCATCTTCACCGCCTCGGCCGTGCATTATATTAAAAACTCTATCTACTTTTATTCCAGCTAATGCATCAATTGCACTTCCGGTAACATCAATTGCTATCGCATCGACGCCCTTACGCAGTAAAGCCTCATAGACAGCCTTTCCACTTCTTAATGAAACAGGTCTCTCTGCCGCCGTGCCACCCATCAGAACAGCAACTCGACCGAATTTTTCAGGATTTTGTTGGGCGTCACTCATTTAATTTCCACCATTCGCTTACCTACCATACAAACTTCTGTTTGTAATTCAACACCTAGCTGTTCCTTTACTTGTTTTTGTACCAAATAAATTAAATCTTCTATATCTGCGGCGCTGGCATTATCTGTATTCACTATAAAATTGGCATGTTTCTCTGAAACGCTAGCACCACCTATTGCATACCCTTTCAAACCTGCCTTCTCGATAAGTCTTGCCGCGTAATCACCTTCAGGATTTTTAAAAACAGACCCACAGCTAGGTTGATTAGTAGGCTGAGTATTGGCTCTGTGTTCTAACAATGATTTTATTTTTTTCTGACTTGTTGCTGTATCACCTGATTGTAATTTTAACTGGCAACTTAAAAACCATTCTTGATTTTCGCTTTGTACAGAACGATAACTAACATTAAAATCAACTGGATATCGACTACTCACGAGTCCAGAAGCATTGATCATTTCTACTTGCTTAACGATACCCCAAGTCTCTCCGCCAAAGGCTCCGGCATTCATTTTTAAAGCGCCACCCATAGTTCCTGGTATGCCAGCTAAAAATTCTGCTCCAATTAATCCTTGTTCTGCACAAAAGCGGGCAACATGAGCGCATGGGACACCCGCTTCTACATAGACGTTTCGATCTTCTAACAGCCTCATTTCCTTAAGGCGACCTTTGGTATTAATAACTGTGCCAGCTATGCCGCCATCCCTAACCAATAAATTACTGCCTAATCCCATCCAAAATACAGGCTCTTCATCCGGCAATGCTGCAATAAACTCACATAAATCTTGTTTATCAAAAGGGATATATAGCCTTTCTGCACAACCACCTACACGCCAACTCGTGTATTTAATCAACTTTTCATTAAGTAACAATTTACCTTTCATGATTATTTATTCGAAGTTGAACTTACTCTTAATGCAATTTCATCTGCCAACAATTCTGGTAACTGAGTTGCTATATGTCCAACATTCCCTGCACCCATAGTCATGATCACATCATCAGGTTTTACTAAGCCTGCTAATATTTTAGGCAATTCCTTCCAATCATCGACAAATACAGGATCAACTTGGCCACGCATGCGAATAGCACGACTCAATGCTCGTCCATCAGCTCCAGTTATAACTGTTTCTCCGGCTGAATAAACATCCAACAAAATTAAAACATCTACTGTTGATAAAACTGAAACGAAGTCTTCGAATAAATCTCGGGTACGGGTATATCGATGTGGTTGAAATATAATAACTGAACGTCGAGTCGGCCAAGCTTGGCGCATCGCTTCTAAAGTTGCCGCTATCTCACGAGGATGATGGCCATAGTCATCAACTAAAGTTAGTTTGCCGTCATCAATCTCAAGATCTCCTTGTATTTGAAATCGACGACCTACACCTTTAAATGACTCTAAACTTCTTATGATAGCATCATCAGCAACCCCAAGTTTGGTTGCAACGGCAATAGCGGCAAGTGAATTCAACATATTATGCCAACCGGGCATATTTAATGTCACAGTCAAGGGAGGGAACTCTCCCCAACGCAATACTGTAAATATTGAATGCATGCCAATCTGTTTAATGTCTACTGCCCTAATGTCAGCATCTGCATGGACTCCATAGGTAACAACTGGCTTAGACAATTCAGGTAAAATTTCTCTTATGCCCTCATCATCCAAACACATCACGGCTAAACCATAAAAGGGTAGATGATGCAAAAACTCTAAAAAAGTCTCTTTTAATCGTTGATAACTATTTTGATAAGTTTCCATGTGGTCTTGATCTATATTGGTGACCACCGCTATCATAGGCTGTAGATATAAAAACGAGGCATCACTTTCATCAGCCTCAGCAACTAAATAATTCCCCAAACCTAACTTTGCATTACTACCCGCACTATTTAAACGACCACCAATAACAAAAGTTGGATCAAGACCGCCCTCAGCCATTATGCTGGCAGTTAAACTGGTCGTTGTAGTTTTTCCATGAGTCCCTGCCACTGCTATTCCAAATCGAAAACGCATCAATTCAGCCAACATTTCGGCCCTTGGAATGACGGGTATTCTATTTATATAAGCTTGGTCAATTTCTTCGTTACTTCGATCGATTGCTGTCGATACCACCACCACATCAACCTTAGTTACATTTTCACGGCGGTGACCAATTCTTATGGTAAGTCCTAAATCAACCAGTCTTTGTGTAACAGCGCTCTCTTTAATATCAGAACCCGATATGGTGTAGCCTAAATTTGCTAATACTTCTGCAATACCACTCATACCAGTACCACCAATACCCACAAAATGTATGCGCTTGATATTTCCGAGTGTTGAAGCAATATGGACACTATTGGGTGTTTTCATCATTTAGCCTCTGCGCTGCAATAACTTGCAACAAGTTCGGTAGCATCTAAGCGTGCTAATTGTTGGGTCGCAATCTGCATTTGACTGGCTTTTTTAAGTATTTCTACAATGTACTCAGCTAGTTTTTCTGGATTTAAATCAGACTGTTTCAATAGTAGTGCTGCATCATTATCTGTTAAATAACGCGCATTAGCCGTTTGATGATCATCAATCGCCGTTGGTAAGGGTATAAATATCGCTGGCAATCCCATTGCTGACACTTCACTCACGGTCATCGCTCCGGCTCTACAAACTATTAAATCCGCCCATTGGTAAGCCTCTACCATATCTTCTATAAAAGCAGATGTTTTTGCTTCTATATCTAAGGCCTGATAGCGATTTCTAACCTGTGATAATTGTACGTCACCGGTCTGATGAATAATTTTTACTAATTGTGCTTTATCGTTTAGTGCCACAAAATTTGCAATGGCTTCAGGGACTATATTGTTTAATATTTGAGCACCTTGACTGCCACCAACAATTAAAATTCTTACTTCATTTGCTATCTGTCCACGTTTTAGTTCTGAAGCCAATATAAAAGCTTTTCTCAGTGGATTACCTGTGTGTTTTGCATCGACTTTAGTTTTAAAACTATTTGGGAATGCTTGTAAAACTTGATTGGAAATCTTAGCTAGTAAGCGATTTGTTGTCCCTGGAATTCTATTTTGTTCGTGAATAACCAAGGGGATTCCTAATAGCCTTGCCATTAACCCACCCGGTGCAGCAACATAACCACCCATTCCTAAAACAACATTGGGTTTACGCTTGCGGAATATGCTAATGACTTGTACACAGGCTTTAAACAACATCACTATAGCCACTATTTTTGAGACTAATCCTTTGCCACGAATACCAGCAATCGATAACCAATCGATTTCAATGTCATTTTCTGGTACTACTCGACTTTCTAATCCCTTATGCGTACCCAGCCAACTAACTTGCCAGCCTTGTCCTTTCAAGAACTCGGCTACCGCTAATGCTGGAAAAACATGGCCGCCGGTTCCGCCGGCCATGATGACTATACGTTTATCCATTTCGACTTTTCTTTGGGACGATTAGCATTTATTTCAGTGACTTCACTATGAACACGAAACAATAAGGCGACAGCACAACACATTATCATCATACTGCCACCTCCATAACTCATTAGTGGTAATGTCAGTCCTTTAGTAGGCAAAATTCCCATATTCACACCCATATTGACAAATGATTGAAAACCAAACCAAATACCAAGGCCATAAGCAATATAAGCGGAAAATTGCTCACCTGCTTTTTCAGCTGCTATAGCAATCTTGAAGGTTCGCCAAACCAATAGAGAAAATAAACTAATTACAGTCAACACACCTAATAATCCTAATTCTTCAGCAATGACAGAAAATAAAAAGTCAGTATGAGCTTCAGGTAAATAATAGAGTTTTTCTATTCCACTACCTAGGCCTACTCCAAACCATTCACCACGCCCAAATGATATAAGCGCATGGACTAATTGATAACCAGAGTCCTTCGCATCGGCCCATGGATCCATAAAACTTGTTACGCGTTTCAAACGATAGGGTGCAAAAATAACCAGTAGAGTTGCAAGAGTAGCCACAAAAGTAAGTAACATTATAAATTGAGATAATCTTGCGCCAGCCAAAAACATAATGCCCATTGCTATAATTAATATGACAACTGCGGAGCCAAAATCGGGTTCCATCAATAGCAACAAACTAGTCACTGAAAATAAAAACAAAGGCTTAACTAAACCAAGCGCAGACTCTCGTATTGATTTCTGATGTCGAGTCACATAACCCGCCATATAAATAACTGAAAAATATTTAACGAGCTCTGAGACTTGGATCCGCAGGCCTCCTAAGGATAGCCATCGAGTACTGCCATTTACTTTTACGCCTAGCCCTGGAATTAGCACTATCACTAACAATACCAATCCCGCTATAAACAACCACTGTCCCGACTTTTGCCAGGTATTAATCGGTGTTAGCGCAACTCCACAGCCTAAAAAAAGACCCAGTCCTATATGTATTGACTGCCTAATTGGATATTGAAAGCTATTCTCAGTCACTTTCGTTCCTAAATGTAATGATGACGATGCAACCATAACGTAGCCAATAAACAATAAACTCGAACAGATTAAGACCAATATTGGGTCATAATGAAATCGTCCTAGTTTCGAGCCTTTTGTTGAAAAATTCACTTAAGCAAACCCAAAACAGCTTTAGAAAACTGATTACCTCTATCTTGATAACTCTTATATTGATCTAGGCTAGCACATGCTGGAGACAACAATACACAATCCCCAGACATTGCTAATTCCGCACAAATACTGACAGCCTTAGGCATATTTTCTGCGTTATAAACTGGAATGGATTCATCTAATGATTGTTTTATTAATCCAGCATCTTTACCGATTAATACAACATGCTTGGCTTTACTCTTAATAATAGGCGCTAATTCATTCATGTCAGCACCTTTTGCATCGCCACCAGCAATTAGAATAACTTTACTATCGTAACCTTGTAATGCTGCAATACACGCACCGATATTGGTCGCTTTTGAATCATTGACCCATGTCACTCCGGCTATTTGAGCAACACGCTGCATACGATGATCTAAACCTTTAAACTTTTTAAGTGCCACACACATGGCTTGCTCATCTAAACCAATCGCCTTTCCCAACGCCATCGCAGCTAGCGCATTAGCGATATTATGCCTACCTTCCAAAGGTAGCTCTGATATTGGCATTAAAGCTTGATTTAGGTGCATCATGTATTCAGCACCTTCTTTATAAGCAACGCAAAAATCAGCTTTTTCCTTAATTGAAAACGTTACGGTTGTCCTTGCTGTTTCTGTCATTGCATCTACAACAGGATCATCAATGTTAATGACCATAACGCCGTTTCCACTAAAGACACGATTTTTGCTTTGACCATATTCAACCATATCGACATGACGGTCTAAATGGTCTGCTGAAACATTTAGTACCGTTGCAGCAACCGCATTCAAGCAAGTGGTCCTTTCTAATTGAAAGCTTGAAAGCTCTAGAACATATAATTCAGCATCCTTTTCTAATAAATCTAAAGCTGGCGTACCTAAATTACCTCCGACTCCAACCTGTTTGCCATTACACTCAGCCATTTCACCTAACATGGTAGTGACTGTACTTTTACCATTTGAGCCTGTAATTGCTATGATTGGCTCATTAACTGAACAAGCAAACAAATCAATATCGCTAATGACTTTTGAACCATTTGCAATTGCTTTAACAATTGATTTTTCAGTTAAGGCAACACCTGGACTCACTACCAAATGTGTCGCTACTTCAAAAGCTGCTTCATCAAAGCCGCCGGTAAATACTGGTGTATCTGGCATACTTTGCAAAAACTCATCGAGTAAAGGTGGCTTGTCTCGACTATCTGTTATAGCAAATCTAAATTCCAGTTTTTGTAAATAATGAGCAACAGAAATCCCAGTAGTGCCCAAGCCAACTACCAATATTTTGGCTTTGCTTGGATCCATAGCTAATTTCATTTTTAATGAATGTAATATTGCCGCACTATCCATTTTCATCTTTTTAACTCATAGCAATCATAATTTGAGAGCGATAATCTTTGTGCATAATGACTACCTTAGTTTTAAAGTGGCCAATCCGATCAACACTAAGATCACTGTAATGATCCAAAATCTTACTATTACACGCGGCTCTGGCCAGCCTTTCAATTCAAAATGATGATGTATTGGTGCCATACGAAACACCCGTTTCCCGGTTAACTTATACGAAGCAACCTGAATAATGACTGAGACTGTTTCCATAACAAAAACACCCCCCATAATCATTAATACAATTTCTTGCCTTACTAAAACTGCCAGCACTCCTAAAGCAGCACCTAGGGCTAATGCACCCACATCACCCATAAATACCATTGCAGGATAGGTGTTAAACCATAAAAAACCTAAGCCTGCGCCTACTAAAGCGGCGCAAAATACAATTAGTTCACCGGCATTGGGTAAATAAGGTATGGCTAAATATTCTGAAAAAGCCACATGTCCCGATAAATAAGCGAAAATTCCTAAACCTGCAGCAACCATTACCGTTGGCATAATTGCTAAACCATCAAGCCCATCTGTTAAATTGACTGCATTACTCGTTCCAACAATTACAAAATACGTTAGTACGATGTACGTCCAACCCATATCCAACATGATGTCCTTAAAGAACGGCACAATAAATTGAGTTTCTGCAGGCAATATGGCTGACTTATATAAAAATAAGGCAGCTGTTAATCCAATAATTGATTGAGCTAAATATTTAGCTTTAGCCGACAAGCCGTCGCTATTTCTCTCAATGACCTTTCGATAATCATCAATAAAACCGATAACTCCATAGCCCATTGTTACTAACAAAATTACCCATATATATCGATTTGATAAATCAGCCCATAGCAAAGTACTAATTGCGATAGCAACGAGTATTAACGCACCGCCCATAGTAGGCGTTCCTGATTTCTCATAATGTGATTGCGGTCCTAATTCTCGAATACTTTGCCCAATCTTTTTATTACTAAGCTTTCTAATCATTGTTGGCCCGATCATAAAAGATATCAGCAGCGACGTTAAAGCTCCAAGAATGGCTCGAAAAGTTAAGTAATGGAATACTCGAAATCCACCATCAAAACTCATTAAATAATCTGCAAAATAAAGTAACATTGTTTAATTCCTGAAATCATCCACTAAGGCTGCCACTACATTTTCCATGTGCTGTGCTCTCGAACCTTTAACCAAAATTGTTTCATCACCTTCTAATTCTTGTTTTAATGCTGTAATTAAATCTTGTTGCACTTCAAAATAAGTAGCTCCTCTACCAAAAGCTTCTACTGTATTTTTGCAATCTGTACCAACTGCCATTAATCTTGCAACACCACTGGATTTAATTAACTCACCTATTTCTTCATGCATTTTCGGACTATTGGGGCCTAATTCACCAAAGGCTCCTAAAACCAGCAATGATTTACCTTTAATATTTGCTAATACATCAAGGGCAACCTTCAAAGATGACGAATTTGCATTATAGGTATCATCTATTATGATTGCCCCTGTCCGACTCACTAAAGGCTGCATTCTTCCAGTTACCGGAACGATACTATCCAAACCTTGCTTAATCTGCTCCAGATTAATTCCCAAAGCTAAGCTTGCCGCTGATGCCGCTAAAGCATTGATAACATTGTGCCGCCCAGCTAATTTCAAGGTAATACCAACTGAACCTTGATTCGTGTTTAATTCAAATTGTGTGATAAAAGTTTTATTAATAACTTCTTGTTTAATTGCATTTGCTGTTACATCAGCACCCGCATTCAATCCAAAAGACACTGTACTTCTATTGGCTGCGACTGATTTCCAATAGGCAAAATACTCATCATCATGATTGATAATTACAGTACCCGTCTTTTTTAATGTTTCTATAATTTCGCCTTTGGCTTTTGCAACGCCTTCAAGACTTCCAAATCCAGCGAGATGAGCGGCACCTGCATTAGTAATAATTACAACATCCGCCCCTGCATAATGACTACTGTAGGCAATTTCTCTGGCATGATTAGCACCCATTTCTATCACGGCATATCGATGTTCCTCATTTAACTCTAATAAAGTTAAAGGGACACCGATATCATTATTCAGATTACCCTGAGTAAACAAGACTGGATCATTAATTGCCAATATAGCTGCAAGCATTTCCTTAACGGTTGTTTTACCGTTACTTCCAGTCACTCCGATCACTGAAAGTGCTCGATTACTATTTTTATTAACAGTATTTCTCCATTCACCTGCTAATTCTGCTAATGCTAATCGAGTATCTTTTACTATTATTTGTGGCAACTGTGTTTCAATTTCTTTTTCTACAACAGCGGCACAAGCCCCTGCATTTTTTGCTTTTTCTACAAACTGGTGTCCATCAAAAACCTGTCCTTTAATTGCGATATAAAGTTGATCAGGCTTAATTGTTCGAGTATTAATGCTAACACCATCAACAGCGCTGTCTTGACCTATCAAATTTCCCTGCATAGCTTTAGCGCAGTCACTTAGCATCATTTTCATGCTATCCATTCCTCGCTTTTAATGCATCATTAATCACTTCGCTATCACTAAAATCTAATCGAATTCCATTGAGTTCCTGATAGTTCTCATGACCCTTACCGGCGACAACAATACAATCTTTTGCTGATGCTCTAGCTAAAACACTTTGTATTGCTTGAGCTCTATCTTGAATAATCTCAACATTACAACTAGTCATCGAATCACTAGCAATTACACAACCCTTCAAGATTTGATTAACAATATCTAAGCCGTTTTCAAATCTAGGATTGTCATCGGTAATAATGGCATGATTAGCTCTTTCAGAAGCAATTCGCCCCATTTGTGGACGCTTACCTTTATCTCTATCGCCTCCGCAACCAAATACTACCCATAAAGCTTGTGTACAATGTTTTTTTGCACTTGCTAACACCTTGTCTAAAGCATCTGGAGTATGAGCATAATCAACAAAGATCAAAGGATCACCTTGACCACCCAAGCGCTCCATGCGACCTGTTATAGGCTTTATATTAGCTAATCTTTTTATAGCTTCAGATTCAGCTACCCCTATCGCTAACATGGTTGTGAAAACAGCCAATACATTTTCCACATTAAAATCACCATAAAGTGGAACTTTTATTCTATGTTTATTAACTAGGCTATGCAGATCAAATTCGATACCTTCATCTGTATTTAATATGTTTTCTGCAATAGAACATCTGCAACCTAACCTCGCTTTTCCCTTAACGCTGTACCCCCATACTTCAACATTTTCTGGTACGACTGCGATGATTTGATCACTAAATGCATCATCTAAATTCACTACTACAAAAGCTAATCCAGGAGCATTTAATAATAACAACTTAGCTTGCAAATAAGCTTCCATCGTGCCGTGATAATCTAGATGATCTCGACTGATATTTGTGTAGATAGCACCTTTAAATGCCACACCATTAACTCGTCCTTGATCCAAACCATGAGAAGATACTTCCATTGCCACTACTTTCTTCTGCGAGCTTAATAGCTCTGCTAAAATTCTTTGTGTTTCAAGCGCGTCTGGCGTGGTATTTAGCGTTTTCTGTAGATTACTTAACTCTCCCCAACCCAATGTCCCTATGATGCCGCAATCATCTAGAATCTGACTTAAAAATTGACTACAGGACGTTTTACCATTGGTTCCAGTTATCCCAATAACAGTCATTTGTTCTGAGGGATTCTTATAAAACCGAGCAGCTATATCCCCCAACTTCTCTGTTAGCTCGTCTATTGCAATCATAGGAATATTACTACTATGCTCAACCGATAAAGAACCAATACCAGAAGGATCGTAAATAATTGCACATGCCCCATTATTTATTGCCTGATCAACATATGCCATACCATGCTGTCTAGAACCAGCTAAAGCTATAAACGCATAACCTTTAATAATGTCACGGCTATTTAATGCTAGCCCGATAATCGGATTATCGGCATACTCACTTATTTGATTATTCGAAACCCAATCTTTCAAAAGCTCTTTTAATGTCATATAGAACTAATGAGTTTTCTTACTCAATAAAATTGGCATCGTTTCTTTTTGATCGGGTGCAACATCAAGAATTCTTAAAGCACCCGCCATTACTTTAGAAAAAACGGGCGCCGATACTAATCCACCGTAATACTGGCCGGCAGAAGGTTCGTCTATCATTACTACAATAATTAATCGTGGATCAGTAGCCGGAGCCATTCCAGCAAAAACTGCAAAATAATTTTTTTCTGTATAGCCACCAGCACTGGCTTTTTTTACTGTCCCTGTTTTACCTGCAGCCGTATAACCATCGACTCTCGCCTCGTATGCAGTGCCATCTTTCATTAATACAGTTTCCATCATTTGTCTGACGCTTTTTGCAGTTTTAGCTGAAAACACTCTGACCGGATGATCATCTTCTTCGCGCTTTAACAAACTCACTGAATGTAAAATTCCATCATCAGCCAGCGCGGTATAAGCTCTTGCAAGTTGCAATGCCGAACTATTGAAACCGTAACCGAATGACATAATTGCCCGATCAAAATCATTCCATTTTTTATAGTCACGTATAGTGCCATTAGCTTCACCAGGAAAACCTGATCCCGCAGAAACACCAAAACCAAGCTTATGGTAAATACTCCATAAATATTTAGGTGGCATCTTTAACGACATCATACTAACCCCAATATTGCTGGATTTTTTTATAACATGCGTTAGATCCAATGTGCCGTAATTATGTACATCTTTAACCGTGTTACGACCAATTTGATAAGTTCCATTTGTTACAAACATACTAGCAGGGCTTACGTAACCACCATCCAACGCTGCAGCAACAACAAATGGCTTAACAGTTGACCCTGGCTCAAAAATATCAGTTAAGGCTCTATTTCTATGCGAACCTTCGGTTAAACTACTTTTAGTATTCGGATTAAAAGAAGGTTGGTTAACGGCAGCCAAAATTTCTCCATTTTTCGCATCCAATACCACTAATGCTCCAGACTTTGCTTTATTAAGACTTACCGCCAACTGCAATTCTCTGTATGCCAAGTATTGAATACGCTGATCAATACTTAACTCAATATTCTTTCCTGATATAGGCTCTTTTATATTTTCTATATCTTCAATAATTCGGCGCTGCCCATCCCTAATAACTCTTTTACTTCCTTCACTGCCTTTTAACTGAGCTTCATATAAATATTCCATGCCTTCTTGGCCAACATCCTCAAAGTCTGTAAAACCAACTAGATGAGCTGAAACAGCTCCTGCTGGGTAAAAGCGTTTAAACTCTCTTTCAAAATACACACCATCAAGTTTCAAGGCTTTTACCTGTTCACTAATCTGTGGATTAACTCTACGAGCAATATAAATAAATTGTCTTTGAGCATATTGTTTTACCAATTCTTTTATTTTACCAGCCGGCAAACTCAGCAATTTTTCTATTTGCATGAGCTGCTCATCTTTAAGAAATTTCAGCTCCCGAGGGTTGATCCCTACCGACTCAACAGGAGTACTTATTGCCAATGGCTCGCCATTTCTATCTTTTATCATACCTCTGTATGCAGAAACAGTGACATCATCTACTTGTCTTTTATCGCCCTCCTCCTTGAGAAACTGCTTATTAAAAACTTGAAGATCTATCGCACGACCCACTAATATCAACATGCAAGTCATCATAAAGAATCGTAGGAAATTTCTTCTCCCAGAAAAATCACTTATTAAAGGCTTTCTTACGTTTCTAATTCGAAAATCTAACATTTAAGGATTTATATAAATAATTTTTTCTCGTAATGGCATAATCAACCTTAAATTATCTCGCGCCATTAATTCAATCCTATTTTGCTCAGCCAGCATAGACAACTCCAGTTGTAATTGCCCCCATTCAATTTCATAATGATCTAACTGTCTTTCCTGACTTTGAATCTCAATAAAAAGCAAATGGGTATAGTATTTACTATAAATTACCGACAAAGCCGACAATAACAACACTGCTCCTAGCACGCCTAAAAGTCGATGTATTGCCATTAAATTCTCTCAGCAACCCGCATAACTGCACTTCTAGCTCTTGGATTTTGGATAACTTCTTGATCACTTGCTTTGAAAGCTTTGCCTGGCTTCTTTAAAGCTCCCTTAGCAATATCAATTTCTTTTATAGGTAATTTTCCAGGATTATGTTTTGCACCAGATTCATCTCTAATAAAGCGCTTTACTATTCGATCCTCCAGAGAATGGAAAGAAATTACCACTAACTTACCTTCTGGGCTCAATACGCGTATAGCCTGATCTAGCACTGTAGACAGCTCATCTAATTCTTTATTAATTTCAATACGAATAGCCTGAAATGTCCTTGTCGCAGGATGCTTATGTTTTTCCCTTATTGGCACTACGTCTTCAATTAAATCAGCTAACTGCTTTGTTGTTGTAATCGGAGATTTCGCACGTTTCTCTAATATTGCACGAGCTATGCGCCTAGCAAACTTCTCTTCGCCATATTCAAACAACACCTTAACCAAATCTTTTTCATCTACACTTGATAACCATTGTTCAGCAGACAATCCATTACTACTATCCATCCGCATATCTAAAGGACCATCTCGTAAAAAACTAAAGCCTCTTTCTGGTGTATCAAGTTGAGGTGATGAAACGCCTAAATCCAATAAAATTCCATCTACTTTGCCTACTAAGCCTTCACTACTGACTATATTTTCTAACTGGGAAAAGCAACTATGTTTAAGGGTAAAGCGCTTGTCTAGAATCATCTCTTTAGCCCGCCCTGCATTAATTGCATCTTCATCACGATCAAACGCTAACAACCGACCATTTGAATCCAATAAATCCAATATACCCTGACTATGACCTCCTCGGCCAAAAGTACAGTCTAGATAAACCCCATCGCTCTTAATCGCTAACTGCTGCAAGGCTTCAGCATACATAACGGGCAAATGTTCCATTAACAATTCCCCTTTATTAAAATGACAATGAGCCTAACTCTTCTAAGCCATCATTATCACCACCATCTAACCATTGCTGTTCTTTAGCTATCCAAGCATCATCATTCCATATCTCAAATTTATTCAACTGACCAACTAGAACAATTTTTTTATCCATCTGAGAAAATTTTCTTAATTTTTCTGGCAACAACAATCGCCCTTGAGCATCCATCTCACACTCAGAGGCATTCCCTATAACAAAGCGCCTTAGCTTTCCTGCCATTTTATTCAATGTGGGCAATTTACTGATCGTTAGTTCTAATTTTTCCCATTCTGGTAGCGGGTATAGCCATAAACAACCATGCTCACCAACGCACTGCTCGTTTACTGCAACGGTTACAACCATTTGACGATCGCAGCAATCCTGCAATTCCTCACGATAACGTGTTGGAATTGCAAGACGACCCTTGTCATCTAAATTGATAGAACTGATGCCTCGAAACAAAATCCCCCCAAAATACTCTAAAAATAACCACTTAACACCACTTTTTACCACTTTTTCAACACTATAAATTCCAAACGACTTTCAGTCAAGGAAGATTTCATTAAAACACTTCCTTTTTAATAAAAAACCTGCTGCACCAAGGGAAAAATAAAACAATAAAAACAAAAAATAATCAATATATCAAGTAGTTAACAAACCTTAACTCTATCAAATTAATTTATATTTCCTGATTAAAACTAGACATCAGAAAGTTATTTACCTCAACAGCGAATGAAGACAATGATTTTTTTAACTCATTTATTAATATGACAAAATCAGTCTAGTTGAGCGCCTTCATACAAAGCATTGACAAAACCCATCCACAGAATAAAAGCAATGATCTTTCGCAACATCTACAACTTTTATAACTAGCATTATTGATTCTTTACACTTGATAAAAAACAACCAAATCAGACAATCAAAACTCAATATGATTTGCCCGACCTGACTAACAACAAATTCATTGTCGTATTTCTTTACAATTAAGCTAAAAAACGTTCCACTCATTAATTAACTCTGCCAGAAACAATTTCAACATACTGTAAACTAATGATTTTTATAGATTAGGCACAAATACTGCATTGAATTTAACGAAGCAGTCAGCATTTAGAATAAATTAGTTTGATCTTATAAATAACGAGGTAAACAATATGAAAATGAATAAACCTAGTCAGTCTATACGAAATATCTTCGGTACTTGCACGGCATCTTGCTTACTAGCTATAGTTATAACGACACCCGCACAAGCCAATACATCAGCAACTAACACTCAGTGGACTGGTAACAATAGTAGTACTTGGACAGATAATGATAACTGGACAGTAGCACCTAACTCAGGCTCTGACATCATGGTTACTGACTCATACAGTAGCCAAAATAATGCGGTGACTTATAGCAATCCTAGCAATACCAATCCTGGAGGCAACTTGAGCTCAGCATTTTTTTCGCTGCTCGTCGACGGCTCCTCCAATTTAATGTCACTAAGTCAAAGTTCTGATAGCCTAAACACCGGCACCCTGAGAGTCAGCGAAGTAGGCATGGGCACTTACAATATAGCGGGAGGCAGTCTTAATGTGACAAGCAGCGCAATAGATGGCAATTACAATCCCCAAAGCCTAATTGTGGGAGATTACGGCACAGGAATCTTTGAGCAAAACAATAACGCAGCCCCTTCCAGCGTTAGCGCACTGGAAATGACACTGGGAAATATGTATGGCTCTAGCGGTAGCTACACCATGACCGATACTAGCTCCACTAATGCACTTAGTCTTAATATTAATGATAGAGAAGTGATAGGTGAAAATGGAACAGGAACTTTTACGCAAAACGGTGGCATTAACACAACAGGAACTTTGATAGTCGGTGATGGAACTGGCCAAGCTTCTAATAGCTACACACTAAATAGCGGCACGTTGATAGTAAATGGCGCTACATCTATCGGCAACATCATGGGCGACACTACCAATACAGCTAGCTTCACTCAAACTGGCGGCTCAGTTACCACCAGTGCATTTTCTATGGCGAACGGTTGTATGACCCCCGATAATGGCGGTGGCTGCGCACCAGGTTCGGCTGCTTATGCTACTATTTCAGGCGGAAATTTTAATGTGACGGGCTTAGCTACGATTGGTTCAGGTGGATATGCTCAATATACTCAATCTGGCACCCCAACCGTTTCGACTATCAGTAACTTAATTGTTGGCGCTACCGCAAGCTCGCTTGAAACCACTAACACTTTAGCCACACTCGGATTAACAAGCCAAGGAGTTGTCAATCTATTAGGTGGCACCTTACATGTTAGTAATAATGTGGTCATCGGAGCCGGAGACTCTACCAGCAGCGGCCCAGCATCAATCGGCATTTCTTATGGTACTAATGGTATAGCTAATCAGACGAATGGCCATTTCATAATAGATGGCAGCCTTACCGTTGGCCAAGCGGGTAACATTATTGGCGGCCAAGGTAATTATAATTTATCTGGAGGACAACTCGCTGTCGCAGGCAGTCTTGCGGTTGGCGAAGGCAATGGCTCAGCAAGCGGATCAGGCGTTTTCTCAGAATCTAATGGCGCACTAAGCGCTAACAGCATGACAATCACTACTGGAAGTAACTTCAATTACTCAGGCGGCAGCTTTTCTTTGAGCTCAGGAACGGGGATTTTGACCAATGAAGGTCAAATCAATATTACTGGTGGCAGCAACCTTACCGTATCTGCCAATATAATTAATGACGGCAACTTTAAAGTAACAGGTACAAGCGTAGAATTTACCGGCAACTTTATCAATAATGGCGCCTATCACAGCGACCCATCAAGCAATGTTTTTAATGGCTTAATCGTAAGTAAAAATGGATATTTAACAGGTGGATTAGGCGATGTATTCAAGATGCAAGGGGATTTTTATAGCAACAGCACATCCGGACTATGGTCTACTTCGACTGCTACGCTGGAGTTCACAGCATCGCAGGCGACGCACAAAATGACAACGACAGGGACTGCGTTTGGTCAATACGATTGGGGTATTCTAAAAATTGATAGCGGAGCTAGTCTTAATTTGAACGGGACTTATACGGTAGCTTGGCTAGATCTAATGGACGGCATTACTCAATTAAGCATGCTAACGGGTAATTTCACTATTTATTATGATGCTTCATTAGCAGCAAACGATTATTTAGCGGGCATTAGCGATAATGGACATCTGGTTGCTTACAATACCCCTTCAATCAACCCAGATACGTCAAACGTACCAGAACCCTCCACTTGGATATTATTAGCCTTAGGCCTGCTGACTTCTTTGCTACATAGAAGACGCTTATACATTTAATTAAATAGAGTAAGGATAGACAGCATGCCCATCCTTACTCTGACTAAACTAAGCTTGGCTATTTAAATAATCCTCATAATTACCATTAAAATCAACAATGCCGCTTGGTGTTAACTCAATAATACGAGTAGCTAATGACGATACAAACTCTCGGTCATGACTAACAAAAATTAAAGTACCGGGATAATTTTCTAAGGCCGAATTTAACGACTCAATAGATTCCATATCTAAGTGATTGGTCGGTTCGTCCATCACCATAATATTGTTCTTTTGTAAGATCAATTTCCCAAATAACATGCGACCTTGCTCTCCGCCCGAGATGACTTTAACGGACTTGTTAATATCATCGGCGGTAAATAATAAACGACCTAAAGTGCCGCGTATGGCTTGATCATCATCGCTTTCTTTTCGCCATTGCCCCATCCATTCAATCAGCGTTAAGTTTTCGGCAAAGTCTTCAGTGTGATCTTGAGCAAAATAACCTATTTCTGAATTTTCAGACCATTTGACTACGCCAGTATCAGGCGCTAAATCACCCACTAAGGTTCGTAATAAGGTTGATTTTCCGATACCGTTAGGTCCGATAACAGCTATGCGCTCACCGACTGCAACCATAAGCTTTAAGTTTTTAAATAAAGGCTCTTCATCATAACCTTTACTTAAGTCTTCAACTTCTAAAGCTAAGCGATGCAGTTTTTTGGTTTGATCAAAACGTAAAAAAGGATTAACGCGACTAGAGGGCTTCACTTCATCCAATTTAATTTTATCAAGCTGCTTTGCACGCGAAGTAGCTTGCTTAGCTTTAGAAGCATTCGCCGAAAAACGACTCACGAAAGATTGCAACTCAGCAATCTGAACTTTCTTCTTGGCATTACCAGCCAGTAAGCGCTCACGTACTTCAGTGACGGCAATCATATAGTCATCATAGTTGCCGGGATAAACACGCAATTCACCATAATCCATGTCAGCCATATGTGTGCAGACACTATTTAGAAAATGACGGTCATGCGAGATGATAACCATAGTGCAATCACGTTGATTGAGTATGTTTTCTAGCCAACGGATGGTATTGATATCCAAGTTATTGGTTGGCTCATCCAGTAACATAATGTCTGGATTAGCAAATAAGGCTTGCGCCAACAATACGCGCAGTTTCCAGCCCGGAGCGACGGCACTCATTAAGCCATTATGTTGTTCTAAGGGAATATCCAGCCCTAATAACAATTCGCCGGCACGCGATTCAGCGGTATAACCGTTATATTCGCCAACTACCGCTTCAAGCTCTGCGGCATGCATGTAATCATCTTCGGACGCTTCAAGATTTGCATAAATAGCATCACGCTCAGACATGGCTGCCCACATTTCACTATGGCCCATCATGACCACGTCTAAGACGCGGTAACTTTCATAGGCGAATTGATCTTGACGTAAGACACCTAGGCGTTCATTCGGCGTGATACTGACGTTGCCCGCAGAGGGATCTAAATCTCCGCTTAATATTTTCATGAAGGTTGATTTGCCGCAGCCGTTAGCGCCAATCAGACCGTAACGATTGCCATCGCCAAATTTAACGGAGACATTTTCAAATAAGGGCTTTGCCCCAAATTGCATAGTGATATTAGCTGTAGAGATCAAGGTGAAGTTCCGAAGGGTATGTGTAAAAAGTTAGGTATAAGTAATAATTTACAATAATAAGTAGCCATAAAAGCTAGCTCAAAGAGATTATAGAGTGTTTAGATTAACCAGATTTCAGGTGTAATGTGAGCAGTATGTTGCTCATCGCTAATCCAAAGCTGCCCATCTTGTATGCTGATCTGGAATTGCATGCTTCGTTTTATGAGCACTGCCAATTGATCAGTATCTGTTTTTAGCAAATTGATGATCTTGATATTTTTAAAGCGGGTTATTTTACTTTTAATTTGACTCCACCACACGCTATTACGTCCACCATAGCTATAAATCAGCGCCTGTTCTGCACGACTAGAGGCCTTACGGATGCGTTTTTCATCTGGCATACCAACATCAATCCACAACTCGATGTCATCTGTTAAAGTTTTTTGCCAAATATCAGGCTCATTTTCTGAACTTAAGCCTTTAGAAAACTGTAATTGCTCATCAGCATTTAGCACAAAAGCCACTAAGCGTACCATCATGCGTTCTTCGGTCTCGGAAGGGTGCAAGGCAATGGTCAGGTTATGCAGAGCATAATAGCCTCTGTCCATGTCAGCAATCTGACAGTCGGCTTTATAAATGGTTGACTTAAGTGCCATGCAGGTAAAGGAATCTTCGCGTAAAGTGGAGTTTAATAGAGCATAGTTTAGCACAGCCTTGCTTACTTCTAAGTATTTGGCTATAGATTGTAGAGATCTAAATTGGCATTACAGCCTACTGAGGCTTACATAACACTAGTATTTTAACTACGTCATTGTAAATAAAAATCTCTTACAAGCATTGTCAGTTGCAAAATAAATTATTTAGTGTCACTATTTTATCCGTTAGCCAAAAGTCTCTTTTATCTTTGTTCACCAAGGAAATATCCTAATGAAAACTATTATTCTTACTAGCACCTTATTACTGCTAAGCACTACCATGACTACCGCCTTGGCAGTCTGCCCTGCGATTGGACAAGTTATGGGCGTTGCCACCACACAGGGCAATACCACTGTTAGATTTAAAGGATTAACCAGTCCAGGACAGACGGTTACGGTTAGCGGCTTAACCTTGACTGCACTAAAAAAACTGGATGCCTCCCAAATAGCCACTGCTTTTAGCAGCCAACAAAATGGAGTTCAGCCTACACTGATTTCTAACTTGGACTATACTTTTGGAACCACAACTTTATCTGGCTGGAAAGCTGCTCTAGCAGCAGGTATTAACCTAACGTTTAACCCAGCAAGCCCTAATACCACACCTTTAGAAGTCTCTAGCAATACAGCAGGACTCGCGCCTAGCATAACAACAGTTGCAACGCCTTTGAATAACGGCGTTGCTCTCAATATTTTATTGTCGGGCAATACGGTTTGCGTCGGCTCTACAGGCAACTGGCAAGCGCAGGAATACCATAAAACGCCTTCTGGTGCGACCGATAATTTGATCGACTTTCATCATGGCAACACTAGCACTACCGATCCTATTGCACCGGTAGGGTCTTGGTCTATTAACAGCATCAATAATACCGTGAGCTATACTTATCACGGAGGCTCAAGCTATACAAATACCGTCTACGACAACGGCAATGGTAGCTATACTTTTTGTGATACCAATGGCAACACAACAATAGTGAGTGCTATTAAAGCGGGACAAGTCGGCTGTTAACGATTCTATTCATGAATCTACTTTTTCCACCGACTCTTAACTAGGGGCAGGTCGCGACCTGTCCCTAGCATCATCTGCCCTGAATACTAATCCACTGCCATTAAGTTAAAGATTGATTGCATCTGTAGGGGCATAGGTATCTACACAAAAACTCCACGCGAGAAAGATAACATTGTGGTGAAGATCGTAGGGGCTGCCTTAACTTGTAGGCCGGAATAAGACTTTACGAGCGTAAGTGAGTAAAGCGTTTCCGGCATAGGTA
>QVQD01000176.1 GCA_003584875.1 Methylococcales bacterium | reverse complement strand
ATACTGTCTGGGGTTCAGCGCTCCCAGAATCAATAACCCTGTTTTGTTTCAATGCTCAACTAAATATCGCGATATTTACCATAGCTATAAAGCCTTTAATCTTTTTCAACAGGCTCGGTGGTTTACGAAGATGTTCATGACCAGGTAATAATTGACCTTTAGCTAATTTACCTATTTTTGTTTTTACTGCAGGGTCTAGCTTGCCATCGGCCGCTAATTCAAAAAACAAAGCTTTTACATTGCCTAAGTCAAAGAAGTCACGTTGCCATTCCCATTTATAATCACCTCCATAACGAAACCAAGAACCGCCGATACCTGCGACTTCGTAGCGACTGCCGTCTTCTCGCAATGCGGGTGATATCTGCGTCCACAAACCAATCACTTCGCCTTGTTTTTCATCAATTAGAATACGGTGATAAGGATAGCGCCATTCTTCAAAGCCTTCCATTTGCACGCCTAAGGCCCATTCTTCTATTTCTTTACGACTACGTGCCACAAACTCTTCATTAGGGCCGATATTCCAGCGATATTCTGCATTATCGGTATACATGGCGCCTAAATATTTAGGCCAATTACCTTCTTTTTCAGCATCACGATTGGCTTGTAACCAGCGTTCAACCATTTCTTCTAGTTCTGCTCGGGGATATGCGGCCATTGCTTGTCTCGGTTTAGTTCAGTTCGATTTTAAGTGCTTTGCTAGGGCAATATTTTACTGCTTGCTGGGCTTTAGTGAGCAAATCTAGCGAAGGGCGTTCTTGTAATAACGTTACTTGACCTGCTTCGTCCACCTGAAAAAGTTCGGGAGCTTCAGTCATGCAGGTTGCGTGGCCTTGACATAAGTCTCTGTCCAAATGAATTTGAAAGCTAGGTGCAGAAGATGGGCTGGTTTTTAGGTTATTTTGCGTTATCTCTTCGGCTGCAGTGTTAATGTCGGTGCGTTTTATATACCGAACTCGGCAAGGTGATCGTGGTTGCACAACCATTTGCGTGAAGTCATCTTGATAGTAATCTTTTTCATCGATCAATTCGAAAGTATAGCGACGTAATAATATGCTAAAAATAGCTTTTAATTGCAGCATGGCAAAGGCATTGCCAGTGCATTTGTGTTTGCCGCCGCCAAAAGCGATCCAGCTAAAAGGCTGCGCATCTTCTTGGCGATCTTCAAGGTAGCGGTCAGGATCAAATTTTTCTGGTTCAGGGAATACTTCTGAAATTCGATGTGATACTCGAGGTGAGGCGCACACATATTTTCCGGCTTTAACGGTGTAATCTTTAAAGTGAAAATCTTTCATGACTTTGCGGATTAAGAATATTAAAGGTGGATGTAGGCGCAATACTTCTTTGATGACATTTTCTAGGATGGGAATTTCACGTAAAGATTGAAAGGTGACCTCGCCATCGACCCCGAAGTGCTGATCCAGTTCTTTCAGAACACGATTTAGTTGTTCTGGTCGTTTAGCCAATTCCAGTAAAGTCCAGGCTGCGGTGCCAGCAGTAGTATGGTGTCCTGCGAATATGGTGCCTATTAACATGCCTGTTATTTCATGGGCGGATAAGGGGCTGTCATCATCGTAACGCGCATCAATGAGCAATTGAAATGCATCTTCACTTTTTTGTGTTTTTTGGGCTCTTTTAGCGATGATGCCCGTGACCAGTTCTTGTAGCTTAATTCTGGCCTTATCGCGCCTCCGAAAAACAGGTAAGGGAAGATAAGGAAATACAAAAGCTAAGGGATTAACGCCTTTTTCAAGATCGTGATAAATCTTGGCAAACTCATCATTGAGTTCGTAACGGAATTCGTTGCCGAGTAAGCAGTGGCTCGAGGTATAAATAGTGAGTTCTTTCATAAACTCAAGTAAATCGATTTCTCCACTATCACCCCAATTAGCAATCATTTGCTCAACCTCTTGCACGATGACTTGTGCATAGCCACGCATAGGTTTGTCGCGTAACACGGGCATCAGCATTTTTAGTTGCTGGTCTTTTTTATGTGGCGGCGCATCAAAGACCACACCTTTGCCGAAGATGGGCGTCATTATTTTATAGGCTTGGCTTTGATCCAGTTGAGCATCGGGGGCACGAAAAAAAGCTTCATTGGCTTGAGGGCCGGTCATTAATACCATTTGTTGATGGAACATACGAAACTCACCAATTTCTCCCAGTGTGTTTCTTAGGCGCATCATATAATCGAAAGGATTTTTTCCGAAGTCAAGCATATGGCCGATTAGCGGTAAAGCTCCGGGCATTTTTGGCGGTGCTTGTTCTGCAGTCTTGGTTTTTATTGTATTGGTTTCGGTCATAAGTCAATCAAGAGGGTGGGTATTTAGGTCTATATTTTTAGATTTTATAGGAGTACGCGCTATTAAAAACTAATGAAGGATATCAAGCAGTCGCTGATTTTACGCTGTGCTAGGTTAATGGGCTACCAAATTTGAGGAAAAATAGTTTAGCTTAATCGTTTGTTTTTAGACAAGCTTGTTCTAAGTGCAGGCGAAGGGCGCGGAGCTTAGTATTTATTAGCTCTTAAGTTGCTAACCTTAAGGGTTTATTTTTCGTCTTAAGTCTTTTGTCTGGGCTGAAACTGTCACGCTTTTAGTTGGTAGCCAGTCAATGCACAAATTAATACACAAAAAAATATCATAACAGATTATTTCGAGACTAAATTCAGAACTATTTTGTGTTATGCTACTCGGCTAAATTTTATTCAATCATTTCTCATATAACTTTATGCGAACTCGCGTTAAAATTTGCGGCTTTACTAGTGTTGATGAAGCTGTTTATGCAGCTCATTTAGGCGTTGATGCGATAGGCTTAGTTTTTTATGCGCCTAGTTCACGAAATATTGAAATTGATCAAGCCATCAAGATTGTTGCTGCACTACCTGCCTTTACGTCAGTAGTTGCATTATTTGTTGATGAGCAAGAATCGCGTATACGAGAAGTATTGGCACAAGTTAATATAGATTGCCTTCAATTTCATGGTGATGAATCTCCTGAGGCTTGCAGAATTTATGGCAAGCGTTATATTAAGGCGGTCAGCATGAAAGCAGGCATTGATATTGCGGCACTGTCACAACACTATCATGATGCTTCTGGCTTATTACTGGATGCCTATCATCCTGATGAAAAAGGCGGTACGGGTAGTCAATTTGATTGGGCGTTAATTCCTCAATCCTGTACTTTGCCGATTATTCTCGCTGGTGGACTCGAAGCTGCCAATGCTATACAAGCGATACAAACTGTAAAACCTTATGCACTGGATGTCAGTAGTGGTGTAGAAGTAAAAAAAGGCATTAAAGACTCGCTTAAAATGGCGGCATTTATAAAACAAGTTAATGAAGGTAATAGAATAATAACATGACCGAAAAATATAATATGCCCGATGAGCGCGGACATTTTGGACCTTATGGCGGCATCTTTGTTGCAGAAACATTAATTCCACCTGTTCAAGAACTTAATGCTGCTTATCAGCGCTACATGAATGATCCAGAATTTATCGCGGAAATGGATGCTGACTTGCAACATTATGTAGGTCGACCTTCACCGCTTTATCACGCAGAACGCTGGAGCAATGAATTAGGGGGTGCGCAAATCTATTTAAAGCGTGAAGACTTAAATCATACAGGCTCACATAAAATCAACAATACCATAGGTCAAGCATTACTAGCTAAGCGTATGGGTAAAACCCGCATTATTGCTGAAACCGGTGCTGGCCAACATGGCGTGGCAACTGCGACCATAGCTGCCAGATTAGGTTTAGAATGTGTGGTCTACATGGGTTCTGTGGACGTTGCCAGACAATCATTAAATGTCTATCGCATGAAACTACTTGGTGCCACTGTGGTTGCCGTTGAATCAGGCTCAAAAACCTTAAAAGATGCTTTAAATGAGGCGCTTAGAGATTGGGTGACCAATGTTGATAATACCTTTTATATTATTGGCACGGTAGCCGGTCCTCATCCTTATCCAGCCATGGTGCGTGATTTCCAAGCCATCATTGGTCGTGAAGCTAGGCAGCAATGTTTGGATCAAACTGGACGATTGCCAGATGCCCTCGTTGCTTGTGTGGGTGGCGGTTCTAATGCCATTGGTTTGTTTCATCCTTTTATTAATGATACCTCAGTAAAAATGTACGGTGTTGAAGCTGCAGGTGATGGTATTGAAACAGGTCGCCATTCCGCACCGCTGAGCGCAGGTCGTCCTGGTGTTTTACACGGCAATCGAACTTATTTGATGTCGGATGATGATGGCGAAATTATCGAAACTCATTCTATATCAGCAGGGTTAGATTATCCTGGTGTAGGTCCAGAGCATGCATGGCTAAAAGATACCGGTCGCGCTCAATATCCGAATATTACTGATAATGAAGCTTTAGAAGGCTTTCATGCCTTAACATTAATGGAAGGTATTATTCCTGCCTTGGAGTCTAGTCATGCCATGGCTTATACAATGAAATTAGCTCCTACTATGCGTAAAGATCAGATTATTATTATTAATCTGTCTGGGCGTGGCGATAAAGATATGCAAACAATGGCAAGACGTGAAGGAATAGAATTATGAGTCGATTAGCTGCTACTTTCGAAGCACTTGCCAATTCAGGTCGCAAGGCTTTAATTCCTTTCATTACAGCAGGTGATCCGCATCCTGATTTTACCGTAGCGATGATGCATGCTATGGTTGAGGCTGGCGTTGATGTTATTGAGCTGGGGGTACCTTTTTCTGATCCTGTCGCAGATGGCCCGGTTATTCAGCGCGCTAGTGAGCGTGCTTTGGCTCATAAAATGAGTTTAAGGCGCACCATGGATATAGCCAGTGAATTTCGTAAAACAAATCAACAAACTCCCGTGGTATTGATGGGTTATTTAAACCCCATTGAAGCGATGACTTACGAAGGCTTTGCCAATGCAGCGCAACGTGCCGATATCGATGGTGTATTAACGGTTGATTTGCCGCCTGAAGAAGCTAAAGAATTTTCTGATTCTTTAAAGGCGCGTGAAATAGATCCTATTTTCTTATTAGCACCTAATAGTTCTGATGAACGCATTAAGAAGATGGATGAGATAGGTAGTGGATATTTATACTATGTGTCGCTTAAAGGTGTTACAGGCGCGGGCCATTTAAATAGTGTTGATGTTGAAAATAAATTACAAGAAATTAGAAAGAATACTGGTTTGCCGGTAGCAATTGGTTTTGGTGTAAAGGATGCAGAAACAGCAAAAATCATTGGTGACATTGGTGATGGCGTTGTTATCGGCAGTGCTTTGATTAGTAAAATCGAAGCTCATTTGGATGAGCCAGAGCTCGCTAAACATGAAATTGTTGAGTTATTAACAACTATGCGCCTAGCATTAGATAGTCTTTCAGCGTCATAAAACATCTCGGAGCCTATAATGAGTTGGTTTGAAATATTACTTCCAAAAACCATTAGAACAGAAGGTTCTAATAAAAAAGGCACAGTGCCGGAAGGCTTATGGACTAAATGTCCTAGTTGTAATGCAATTCTTTATAACACTGAGCTGGAAAGAAATTTCAGTGTTTGTCCAAAATGCGAACATCATTTGCGTATTTCAGCGAGAGCTCGCTTGAATATGTTTTTGGATGAAGAAGGCCGTGAAGAAATTGGAAAAAATGTTAAGCCGGTCGATCCTTTAAAATTTAAAGACACTAAAAAATATAAAGAACGTATTACTTTAGCGCAAAAACAGACTAAAGAGCATGATGCCTTAGTTGTAATGAAAGGTCGTCTTAAAGGTAGTGATATTGTCGTTGCAGCTTTTGACTTTAATTTTATGGGCGGATCTATGGGCTCTGTGGTCGGTGAACGATTTGTTCGCGGCGTAAATAAGAGTTTTGAATTAGGTATTCCTTTTATTGTATTTACCGCGAGTGGCGGTGCCAGAATGCAAGAGTCATTATTTTCTTTGTTTCAAATGTCGAAAACCAGTGCCGCATTGACTCGATTGTCTGAAGCAGGAATTCCTTATATATCATTTATGACCGATCCAACTATGGGCGGGGTTTCTGCTAGTTTAGCGATGTTGGGTGATCTTAATGTGGCTGAACCCAAAGCATTAATTGGTTTTGCAGGCCCTAGAGTCATAGAACAGACTGTGCGTGAGAAATTGCCTGAAGGTTTTCAGCGCAGCGAATTTTTGCAAGAGCATGGTGCAATCGATATGATTATCGACAGGCGTAAAATGCGTGATGAAATAGCCAGTATTTTAAGCTTACTCATGGCAAGCAAAACAGCGATAACAACAACTTCCATAGCACCTACATTGATTGTCGAAGAGTCTGAAGTCGATGATGTGGCGATAGACCTAGAGCCGATTGCTCAGGAATAATCCAATAGTAGTTTTATGATGAACTTTGATTCGTTAAAGGGATGGCTGGATTGGCAGGAAAGCTTGCACCCTTTAGCGATAGACTTGGGGCTGGAACGGGCTGCCCGCGTGCACCAAGCGCTTAATTACGATACTATTAAACCACTGACTATCACCGTAGCAGGTACTAATGGCAAAGGTTCTTGTATTGCTTACCTTGAAAATATATTCAGGGCGCAGGGCTATCGTGTAGGGTCTTATTCATCTCCTCATATTCTTAAATATAACGAAAGAATAAAAATAGACGGTAAGCCTGTATCCGATGAGTTAATTTGTGAAGCTTTTTCGAGAATAGAATCGGTACGAGCTGATACTTCTTTAAGTTATTTTGAATTTGGTACTTTAGCCGCATTGGACATATTTAGGCGATCAAGCTTAGATGTGCAGTTGCTTGAAGTCGGTTTAGGGGGTCGTTTGGACGCCGTCAATATTATTGATCCTGATGTCGCCTTGATCAGCAGTATTGGGATTGATCATGTGGATTGGTTAGGTGCAACCCGTAGTAGTATCGCTCAGGAAAAAGCAGGTATTTTTAGAGCCAATACGCCAGCTATTATAGGCGACTGCGAACCGCCTTTATCTTTAGTGCAATGCGCGCTTGATAAGAAGGCTGATTTATTTTGCATAAACAAAGATTTTCATTACCAAAAGCAAGCAACAACTTGGGATTGGTATTTTTGTGACACACATCTAAGTGACCTTCCTGAGCCCGGATTAAAAGGTGAGCATCAATATCGAAATGCTTCAATAGCTATTTTGGCGGTGCAATTATTAGCAAAAAAACTAGCCGTTACTGATGAATCAATTCGAATTGGATTGAAAAATACTCAATTACTCGGTCGATTTCAATTAATTAATGATAAAATTCCCGTGTTATTGGATGTAGGTCATAATCCTGAAGCCGTTAAAACATTACTTGAATATTTAGTCATGACTTTTCCTGGTAAAAGAATACATGCAGTATTTTCAATGATGAAGGACAAAGATATAGCCACTGTGCTCGAAATTATGCATCCTGTCGTCTCCGATTGGTTTTTTGCGCCATTAAAAAATCCAAGAGCAGCAACGGAAGTTATGATGCGTGAGTTTTTTTCACGTAGCTCAGTTAAGCAGGTATCTTTTGGTTACACTGGCTTTGCCGAGGCATTTAATGCCGCTAAAAACCAAGCGCAACAAGATGATTTGCTGCTAGTTTTTGGCTCTTTCTTTTTGATATCTGACTGTTTAAATGAATTTGAAAAAAGTGAGTTGAAAAAATGAATCAAGAATTAAAACAACGTTTAATCGGTGCTGTTGTGGTCACCTCGCTTGCTGCTATTTTTATTCCTATGATATTTGATGATCCTGTTGATAACAGTGGTCAGACGGTCAGTGAATTAGCTATACCCGCCCCCCCTGTTAACATTGTTGATGAACCTGCTAATAAAGTAGTGGCCAGCTCAGTTGACGTTTTAAACAAGCAAGATACAGAGACTGAAGCTACTCTTAATGCTGAGGATGGGCCAGAGCTTGCCGCTAATAATGAACAAGCTTTTGATGAGCCTGTGGAAGATAGTCCCGCAATGGAGCCAGAAGTGGCCTCGTCTACGACTAAGCATGATAATACAGTCTCATCGTTAAATAGTTCTATCAACAAGCCTATAAAAGCGATAAAGAAAATAGAAAACACTGAGCCTAAACAGATTGTTCCTGCACAATCGTTGGCGGTTGAAAGTACGAGTAAGCCGGTAAAGACAAGTTCTGGATTAAAACGCTGGTACCTTCAGGCTGGAACGTTTAGTAAAAAAGAAAATGCATTATCATTGATAGAGTTGCTGCATAGTCAGGGCTTACCCACTATTCTTGAGCCCATTACTGGTCCAGGAAATACAGCTTTATATCGTATTAAGGTAGGGCCTACTATTGATAAGAAACGCGCATCGGAAATGAAAGCAAAATTAGATGCCCAAAAAATACAATCTCTGATGATGTCTGAATAATAGTTACTTCAGCTATTAAAGTATTTTCTAACTAAAATAAAGTCAAAGTGATCGACATCAATAGTTTGTTATGGATAGATTTTGTCATTATTGGAATAATTGCAATTTCCTTTATCAGAGGATTTATACGCGGATTTAGAATAGAAGCCTTTTCCTTAGTGTTCTGGTTATTGGCTATGGCAATTGGCCTTGGCTTTTGCCATGATTTTTCGGTTTATTTTGATTCTATAATCAAGTTGCCCATAGCGAAAACAGCCACTGCTTTTGTATCGTTGTTATTGATAACGAGATTGATCGGTATGATCATGCGGCTATTATTAGGAGCCATCATAAAAAAACCTCAACTATTTTTTTTAGATCGTTTAGCGGGCATGATAGTTGGGCTAATAAACGGACTGATTTTAGTTTTGATAATGATCTTATTGGCGGGACTATCAAATCTACCTAAAGAGCTCTGGTGGACGCAATCAATGGTGTTACCTCCTTTTCAATTATCCGCAATATGGTTGCGAGACAACATCCCATCCGAACTCACTAAGAATGTTCATTATCCTAAATACGGCGAATGATTTACCAAAATACGTGATATCTATCCAACGTATGTTTTTTTATAACACGGACTAAAAAGCTAAAGGTGCAGAGTGCCCGCACCAACATAAATCCCTATCCCTATCATACACAACAGGTAATAAATAATGTGCGGTATTGCTGCTATCGTTTCTCATCAAGCTGTTAATCAAGAGCTCTACGATGCTTTGACAGTTTTGCAACACCGAGGCCAAGACGCCGCCGGCATTGTTACTTGTGAACACGGACGATTACATTTACGTAAAGACAACGGTTTGACTCGTGATGTTTTTACTAATGATCAGATGTTTAAATTAAGAGGCAATATGGGTATTGCCCATGTTCGCTATCCAACGGCAGGCTGTACTAGTTCTGCTGAAGCGCAACCTTTTTATGTTAACTCGCCTTTTGGTCTGACTTTAGCGCATAACGGAAATTTAACGAATACCGATGAATTAAAACAAGCGTTGTTCTTAGAAGATCAGCGTCATATTAATACCGACTCCGATTCAGAAGTGTTGTTAAATGTCTTCGCTCATGAATTACAGAGCTTAGGCAAACTGGATTTAAGTGTAGACGATATATTCCAAGCAGTCTCTGGCGTGCATCGACGTTGTCGGGGTGCGTATGCGGTTGTGATTATGATAGCCGGCGTTGGTATTTTAGGTTTTCGTGATCCTCACGGCATTAGACCTATTGTATTTGGTGAAAGAAAATCAGAGCACGGTTCTGAATTTATGATCGCCTCAGAAAGTGTCGCTTTAGATGTACTGGGTTTCGAGTTGATTAGAGATATAGAACCTGGTGAGGCAGTGTTTATAGAAGAATCAGGCGTGTTGCACACTCAGCAATGTGCTGAAATCATAGATCATTGTCCCTGTATTTTTGAATATGTTTATTTTGCTAGACCTGATTCAATTATAGATCGTATATCTGTCTACAAAGCGCGTTTACGTATGGGCGAGAAATTAGCTAAGAAAGTGCAGCGTGACTGGCCAGATCATGATATCGATGTTGTTATCCCAATACCTGACACCAGCAGAACTGCTGCATTGCAGATGGCCAATATATTAGGTGTTAAGTATCGTGAAGGCTTCATTAAAAACCGTTACATCGGTAGAACCTTTATCATGCCTGGCCAAAAAATGCGCGAAAAATCAGTTAAGCAAAAGCTTAATGCTATCGGTTTAGAATTTGATGGTAAAAATGTCTTATTGGTTGATGATTCTATTGTGAGAGGTACAACCTCTGAACAGATTATTCAAATGGCTCGTGATGCCGGCGCAAAGAAAGTGTACTTTGCTTCTGCTGCACCTCCAGTAAGATACCCAAATGTTTATGGCATAGACATGCCTGCGGCTCATGAGTTAATCGCTCATGATCGCACTGAAGACGAAGTCTGTGTGGCAATTGGTGCTGATAAAGTTATTTACCAAGACTTAAATGATCTGATTGATGCTGTACGTAAAGGCAATCAAACTATTGAACATTTCGACACTTCTTGTTTCAGCAAAGAATACATTACGGGTGATATTGACGATGCTTATTTGGAGCGCACTGAAGCTTTAAGAAATGACAGCGCTCAAGCAGAAAGAAATACAGAAACGTTTATTATTGAAATGAAAAATAACGATTAGTTTCGATCGCGACGTTTCTTTTGCGCAGCCTTTAGAAAGTATCAAAAGAACAGTGGCTAGACTATAGTTTCTTTAGATTACTGCCCACAGTTAAGCATTTATGTAGGTCGGGTTAGCATAGCGTAACCCGACAAAATGGCCGACGAAAAGTCGGGTTACGCTACGCTAACCCGACCTACGTTACTTTTTAGGTGCTGAACGGAAGTGAAGTGCATCAATTCGATAATCCAATGAGTTTTACTCTCGTTGATTTTTTACAGAGTATTTTATTTTTGCAAATTACCTTAGTCGTGCTGCACGATAAGTAACCTAACAAACAACCTTTTTACTAAAACTTAGCAAGCCCATGTCAGATATAAACTGGAACGATTACTCCCTAGAAACTCAAGCGATCAGAGCTGGACATAAACGGACTCATGAAGATGAACATAGCATGCCTATTTTCACAACTTCTAGTTATGTGTTTAAAAGTGCAGAAGAAGCGTCGTTACGTTTTACGGGACAAAAACCAGGTAATATTTATTCTCGCTTTACTAACCCTACCGTCAATGCCTTTCAAGAAAGACTCGCACTGATGGAAAAGGGAGAGCGCTGTCTAGCCTTTGCATCGGGTATGGCGGCGATTATGGCCGTGGGCATGGGCTTACTTAAAACCGGTGATCATATCGTCTGTTCGCGCGGTGTTTTTGGTAATACGGTTATTATGTTCCAAAATTATTTCAGTAAATTTGGTATTGAAACTGATTTTGTTGATTTAATCGATATGGCCGCTTGGGAAGCCGCGATTAAACCGAATACTCGTTTTTTATTTCTAGAAACGCCTTCTAATCCTTTAACTGAAATCGCAGATATTTCAGTGTTGGCCGATATAGCACATGCGCATGATTGCTTACTCATAGTTGATAATTGTTTTTGTACGCCAGTATTACAAAAGCCCTTTGAATTAGGGGCTGATATCGTCATTCACTCTGCGACTAAATATATCGATGGCCAGGGGCGCTGCGTAGGCGGTGCTGTTATTGCTAGTGATGAAATTATAGAAAAATACATTTACCCCTATTTGCGAACTGGAGGTGCTACGATGAGCCCTTTTAATGCCTGGGTATTTTTGTCAGGCTTAGAAACGTTGGCAGTTCGAATGAAAGCGCATTGTGATAATGCTTTTGAGTTGGCACATTGGCTAGAGCAACAACCTAGCGTAGCTAAAGTTCATTACCCTGGATTAGTCTCGCACGCTCAACATGAATTAGCTAAGCGTCAACAAAGTCATTTTGGTGGTATCGTCAGTTTTGAGTTGGCGGGTGGTAAGGAACACGCTTGGAAGGTCATTGATGCGACTGAAATGATCTCAATTACAGCAAATTTGGGTGATGTTAAAACCACCATCACACATCCTGCAACAACGACACATGGTCGATTAACGCCAGAAGCACGAGCAACGGCAGGCATTAAAGACGGTTTGGTTAGAATATCGGTAGGGCTGGAAGCTATAGCCGATATTAAAAATGATTTATTAAGGGGCTTGAGCTCTTAAAGAATCGGTTATTGCTCGCTTATGAACGTAGACGTGCTTTGTGTGGGTCATGCTTCTTATGATCTGATCTTCTCAATAGATCATCATCCTCTGGCTGATGAAAAAATCTCAGCAACAGGCTTTGTAGGAATGGGCGGAGGGCCCGCCGCCAATGCTGCGGTAACCGTAGCTAAACTAGGATTTAAAACAGCTTATGCGGGCTATCTGGGTTTAGATATTTATGGTGAGCGCCATTATCAAGAATTGTTAGATATTGGCGTTCATTGTGATTTGATTGTACGAGACAACTTGCCAACTCCTTTATCGACTATCTTAGTCAAGCCTGACGGGCAGCGCGCTTTAATCAATTATAAAGGTGAAACCAAAGCCTTGTCTGCTGAGGCGATTGATTTTTCGCCTATCTCACCAAAAGTCGTATTATTCGATGGTCATGAACCTCAGTTATCTAGTGCTCTATTAGAAAGTCGTCAAGACAAGTCTAATATTAGCGTACTCGACGCTGGTTCTTTACATGAGGGAACTTTAGCACTGATGCATAAAGTCGATTATTTAGTGTGTTCAGAAAAGTTTGCCATTCAATATGCGGGTAATGTAGAAACAGCCTTGCAGCGTTTAGCAGAGGCATTGCCCACAGTAGTGATAACGCTAGGCGCAAAGGGACTGATTTGGAAACGTGGACAAGAACAAGGCGTGTTATCGGCCTTTTCGGTTAATTGCGTCGACAGTACAGGCGCAGGTGATGCTTTTCATGGTGCCTTCGCTGCCGCTTTATGTACAGAAATGAGTTGGCTTGATATTTTGCGCTATGCCAGTGCCGCTGGTGCAGGGTGTTGCACGAAAATAGGTGCAAGAACTGGAATACCTAATCACCAAGACATACATGTATTGCTTAAATCTGCTCTCTAAAGGCTAGAGAGTATGGAGTCGTGGGTCGCCCTAGCCGTAACCCGACACACTACTACACTCTGCCCACAGTTTAGGTTTTTTGTAAGCGAAGATACAAATACCGTAGGGGCGTATTGCATACGCCCATTTATCGATGGATCAAAAGTATGGGACGTATTTAATAGGGCGTATGCAATACGCCCCTACGGTCATCACAAAAATATCAATTTCAAAGGGGCAAGTGAAGACAAAATGCTAAAGTGTTTTACACTACCTCTAACTTTAAGGCGAAAGCCCTTAAAAAGCTGTAAAATAGCCCTTTTTTAAATCTTCTTACAACATCCTCATGCGCACTAGTCAATTCCCACTTAATACCGTAAAAGAAACACCTGCCGATGCTGAAATCGCCAGTCATCAATTGATGATACGTGCAGGTCTTATCCGTAAATTAGCTGCAGGACTTTATAGCTGGCTGCCGCTAGGGTTACGAGTATTGCGAAAAGTTGAAAAAATTACCCGTGAAGAAATGGAAAAAGCTGGCGCTTTAGAAGTGTTAATGCCCGCGCTGCAACCCGCGGAACTTTGGCAAGAAACAGGGCGTTGGGAACAATATGGTCCAGAATTGGCGCGCTTAAAAGATCGCCATGATCGCGAGTTTTGCTTAGGCCCTACTCATGAAGAAATCATTACTGATTTAGCACGTAACGAGATCAAAAGTTACAAGCAACTGCCCATTACTTATTATCAAATTCAAACTAAATTCCGTGACGAAATTCGCCCACGTTTCGGTGTCATGCGCTCGCGTGAATTTATTATGAAAGATGCTTATTCTTTCCATTTAGACCAAGAGTCTTTACAAGAAAGCTACGATATTATGTATCAGGCTTATAGTAATATTTTTAATCAACTAGGCTTAAAGTTTCGCGCCGTGATAGCTGATTCTGGTTCGATAGGCGGCGCTATATCACATGAGTTTCATGTCTTAGCTGATTCTGGTGAAGATGCTATTGCCTTCTCCACTAGCAGCGACTATGCCGCCAATGTTGAAAAAGCTGAAGCCGTCATGCCCGCAGGTACTCGTAATGCTGCTACTGCCGAGATAAAGCTAATCGACACACCCGATCAACATAGTATTGAAGATTTGAGTCAATTCTTGGCCATACCAGCAACTCTTTGCCTTAAAACCCTGATTGTAAAAGCAGAAGAACAAGGCGTCGTAGCATTATTATTAAGAGGCGATCATGAGCTTAATAAAATTAAGGCTGAAAAAATAGCCGGCGTTGCCTCACCCTTAGAATTTGCCAGCGAAGAAGAAATTTTGGCAGCTTGCCAGTGTAAACCTGGTTCGATAGGGCCAATAGGCTTAACGATACCGGTCATTGCTGATCGTAGCGTGGTGCTAATGTCTGATTTTGTTTGTGGTGCTAATATCGACGGCAAGCATTATCAAGGCGTTAACTGGGAGCGCGATTGCCCAGTACCTGAGCAGGTTGCAGACTTACGTACCGTTGTTGAAGGCGATCCTAGTCCCTGTGGTAAAGGTGAAATCACCTTAGCTAGAGGCATAGAAGTGGGTCATATCTTCCAGTTAGGCACTAAATACAGTGCCGCTATGAAAGCTGGTGTTATCAACGAAGGTGGCAAAAATCAAATTATGTTGATGGGTTGTTATGGTATTGGTATTTCAAGAGTCGTTGCTGCGGCGATTGAGCAAAATCATGATGGCAAAGGTATTATCTGGCCAACCAATTTAGCGCCTTTTCAAGTCGCGCTATGCCCAATGAATATGCACAAATCTGAACGCTTAAAAGTGGCTGCAGAACAACTTTATCAAGACTTGCAGGCGGTAGGTATAGAGGTTTTATTTGACGATAGAAAAGTTCGTGCTGGCTTTATGTTTTCAGATATGGAATTAATCGGTATTCCACATTGTATTATTCTCGGTGATCGTGGCTTAGATACCGGAACCGTTGAATACAAAGGCAGAACCGCGCAAGAAAATGAAGAAATACCTATGGCAGAATTGATAGATTTCTTAAAAGAAAAGCTGATTAGATAAGGTTGTCTTATACTTAATACAAAAGGCGAAAGATTAAAATATTTCGCCTTTTTGTTTTTATATTGGCCTTAATTCGATATTCAGACTTGACAAAAAGTTCTCATCGTAGACACTAGAGCACTGTTTATTAACTAAGAGTAAATTCGCTTTGAACGATATGCCCCTTAGTATGCTGTTTGGCATACTTATTCTTATGCTGATTCTTTCTGCTTTCTTCGCTGGATCAGAAACAGCTTTAATGTCACTCAACCGTTATCGCTTAAGACATCTGGTTAAGCAAAAGCACCCTGGTGCTATAAAAGCACAAAAATTATTGCAAAGGCCCGATCAATTGCTGGGCTTAATGTTGCTTGGAAATATTTTTATAAATAATTTCGCGGCATCCTTAGCCACTGTTATCGCTATTAAGTTGTATACCGATGATGAATCAGTCATCGCGATTTCCACTGGGGTATTGACTTTGGTCATGCTCATTTTTTCAGAGGTAACGCCTAAGACCTTGGCGGCACTCAAGCCTGAGCCACTCGCATTTCCTGCAGCTTGGGTCTATGTACCTTTATTGAAATTAGTTTATCCGATCGTTTGGTTTGTTAACTTGTTTGTCAGTCTGATATTGAAGATAGTCGGTGTTGATGTTAATAAAAGCACCCACGACTCGCTTAATAAAGAAGAGTTAAAAAGCATTATTACTGAATCCGAAAGTATCATGCCGATACGTTATCAGAAAATGTTATTGGGTATCTTGGATTTAGAATCGGCAACGATTGAAGACATTATGACGCCTCGTAATGAAATAGTCGGTATCGATTTAGAAAATGACATTGAAACTATTGTCGCAGAAATAAAAAACAGTCCTCATACACAATTAGCGGTATACAAAAAAAGTATAGACCGAGTGGTCGGCTTTTTACATCTTAGAAAAGTGCTAGTACTGGTTAATCAAGAATCTTTTGATAAACAAACGATTATTAATTTGCTTTCAAAGCCTTCATTTATCCCAGAAAACACCCCGGTTCACACGCAAATGCTGCGTTTTAAAAACGAAAAAATACGCATAGGTTTGGTGGTTGATGAATATGGCGATGTGCAAGGCTTAGTCACTTTAGATGATTTGCTACAAGAAATAGTGGGTGAGTTAATAACCGACGAAAACACGGTAACTAAACAAAGTGATGGTAGTTATTTAGTAGATGCGACCATTACTGTCAGAGAATTAAATCGGGTCATGCAGTGGACTTTGCCTACAGAAGGCCCCAAAACTCTAAATGGTCTGATTATTGAATTTATGGAAACCATACCCGAGCCTGGAGCGAGTATTAAATTACATGGACATAAATTAGAAATCATAAGCCAAGATAAAAACACCGTTAAGATGGTTAAGTTTTTGCCTAAAAAATAAATTTTTATGAAGTGGCGTGAGCTAGGCGATTATATTAATTGTAGGTCGGCTTAGCGATAGCGTAACCCGACACAATGAGATATTTGTAGGCCGGAATAAGACCATCCGAGCGTAGCGAGTGATGGCGTTTCCGGCAATGCAATCGATGTGAGTGCCGGAAACGCTTTTCTTGCTTACGCTCGAAAAGTCTTATTCCGACCTACCAGTGTATTTCGAAGTTTTGTAGGTCAGGTTAGCGATAGCGTAACCCGACACAATGAGATAGTTGTAGGCCGGAATAAGAACATCCGAGCGTAGCGAGTGATGGCGTTTCCGGCAATGCAATCGATGTGACGGCCGGAAACGCTTTTCTCGCTTACGTTCGAAAAGTCTTATTCCGGCCTACCAGTGTGTTTTGAAGTTTTGTAGGTCGGCTTAGCGATAGCGTAACCCGACCTACCTGTATGGGCTTTAGTTTAATAAACCTTGTAATAAGCCATTTAGCTTATGAACAAAGGCAGATGGATCATCTAATTGCCCGCCTTCGCTTAAAATAGCTTGATCAAACAAGATATGAGTTAAATCAGAAAAACGCGTGTCATCTTGTTCTGATTTCATGCGTACCACTAATGGATGAGTCGGATTAATTTCAAATACCGGCTTACTTCCACCCATGCCCATCATTTGACCCGCATCTTTCATGATTCTTTCCATGTTAAGACTCATGCCATAAACATCAGCGACTAAACAAGCAGGAGATTCAGTTAAGCGATGACTTAAACGGACATCACTGACTTTGTCGGCTAACACGTCTTTGATTTGCTTAAGAACTGATTCAAAATCTTTAGAGATTTCTTCTTGAGCAGTTTTATCTTCTTCTGCATCTAAGTCGCCTAGGTCTAAATCACCTTTAGCAACAGATTGTAAATGCTTGCCGTCAAACTCATCCAAATTAGAAACTAGCCATTCATCAATACGATCTGATAAAAGAATAACTTCAATGCCTTTCTTACGGAAGATTTCTAAATGCGGGCTATTTTTTGCAGCTGCAAAACTGTCAGCCGTGACATAATAAATTTTGTCTTGACCTTCTTTCATACGGCTAACGTAATCTTCAAGGGCAACATTTTGTTTATCGGTATCAGCATGAGTTGAGGCAAAGCGTAACAGGCTAGCAACGCGAGCTTTGTTAGCATGATCTTCAATCGGACCTTCTTTAATAACTTGGCCAAATTGAGCCCAGAAAGTTTCATATTTTTCAGGATCATTTTTAGCTAAGTTTTCAAGCATACCCAATACTTTTTTAACGGCACCGGATTTTATTGAAGTGATTTGTTTGCTTTGTTGCAAGATTTCTCTGGACACATTAAGCGGTAAAGAATTTGCGTCAATAATACCTCTTACAAATCGCAAATAACGTGGCATTAATTGCTCCGCGTCATCTGTAATAAAAACTTTACGGATATAAAGCTTTACTCCGTGTTTAGTATCTCTGTCCCATAAATCAAAGGGGGCGCGTGCTGGCACATACAGCAATAAAGTATATTCATTAGTGCCTTCAACTTTGCTGTGTACATGGGTTAATGGGTCTTGATAGTCATGGCCCACATGTTTGTAGAATTGATTGTAATCGTCATCAGAAATTTCTTGGCGAGCTTTAGTCCATAAGGCCGAAGCACTGTTGATAGTTTCTTCTTCGATTTGAGCTACGGGTTTAGCTGTCTCTTCGCCTTCTTCAGCGTCATCTTCATTTGCAGTCGGCATGACCTCTTTATCCATTACGATAGGTAAAGAAATATGGTCTGAGAACTTTCTAACGATAGAACGGATGCGGTAGCCATCTAAAAATTCGCTTTCAGCTTCTTTCAAATGCAAAACGATTTCTGTGCCGTGCTCTGCTTTTTCTACTGCTTCTAGGGTGTAATCGCCTTCACCAGCAGACTCCCAACGAGTCCCAGTATTTTGTTCTGAACCCGCTTTACGAGTCGTTAAGGTAACTTTATCTGCCACAATAAAAGCTGAATAAAAACCTACGCCAAACTGACCAATTAATTCGCTGTCTTTAGCTTGTTCACCGGTTAAGGCTTCAAAGAATTGTTTAGTACCTGATTTAGCAATAGTACCGATATGTTCTTGAACTTCTGAACGGGTCATACCAATACCATTATCTTTAATGGTGATGGTGCGTAGATCTTTATCAAATTCAAGGCGGATTTTTAAGTCGCTATCGCCTTCATATAAGCCGTCATTAGACAAGGCCTCAAAACGCAATTTATCAGCAGCATCAGAGGCATTAGAGATTAATTCGCGTAGAAAAATTTCCTTGTTGCTGTACAAGGAGTGAATCATTAAATGTAACAGGTGTTTTACTTCAGTTTGAAAGCCTAGCGTTTCTTTTTTTGTTTCAACAGTCACGGTACTTTTCCTAATGGGTTGTTGTGAATGAGACCTATATGGGGACTTATGATTTTTATTTCAAGGTAGGTAATGCTTATTTATGAAATCATCATTAGATTAAAGAAATAAAGAGGGTCTATGAAAGGTAGGGTCACTCTATCGCTACGCATAAGCAACAAAACTCGTGAGTTTTGACTCCAATACTGAGCGATACAACCGTTAAATTAAAATGTTTATATTGCATTTAGGAGTCAAAACTCATGAGTTTTGCTTAAAAAAACGTAGTGAAATCGCGAAGCATTAGCGTAATTCGATGCAATCAGATAGGAATTGCTGGGTTACGCTATCGTTAATCCTACTTGGCAGAGCCTTAACCTTAAGTTGAAAAATTATGATGTCTATTAATTACACCCATTTTTAATAGCACTTGTAATAAACGTGTAAAAATACCAAGATAAGCTTACTTCTGCTATCAAGCGTTTTTTTTGATAACTTTATGTTATATTAGAACGGTTTAATCTTTAAGCACTAATAATTGTTTTCAAAACTCTAATAATTAGTATTGGTAATATTCACCGCCATCCATGAGCGGGCTCAAAACATCGAATGTAATTCATAGGGCGTTATGCACTTACGCCATAAGCCAGTTTATCCATTCAACAAACCCAACATTATTTCTAAAATACATCAAAGTAAGCTCAAAATTGTTTGCGGCTTCAAATATCTAACAGGAATCAGGAATGAACAATCTAAGTATTAGATTAAAATTGATTATGCTTGTGCTTTTTTTATCAATAGCTTTGGTAGTTGTGGGCTTAGTCGGTAATTATGGTATACAGAAAACATCTGAATCGATAGATCAGATAGGTAATACTCGTTTGCCGTCTATTGTAGGATTAAGCATTATCAATGAAGGGCAAACTGCGATCAGATTGGCTAGTCGGGATATGCTACTTTATCAAAATGATTATAACGCTCAGGCTAAATTTGCTGAAATAATCAAAAACAAGCAAAAGATTTTTGAAAGAATCGACAAAGGATGGGCTATCTATGAGCCACTGCCTCAAGAACCCGAAGAAGCGGAGGTTTGGCGTGAATTTGTTCCAGCATGGAATCTTTGGAAACAAGGTCAATTAGAGGTAAACGCTACTTTAGAAGCACTGTCTAAGAATCAGGGCGAAGAAGGCCAAAAGGCCTTGTTCTTAGAAAATTTAAAACAATCTGAGGCCAGAAAAGTCCAGGCAGCTAATGCAAAGAATTTACTGAATAAACTGGTTGAACTTAATCAGCAATATGCCGTTAACGATAATAAAGTCGCACAAGAATCAGTAAGCCTTTCTCGATTACTCATGATAATAGCAGGAACGGTGTCTGTTCTTATGGCATTGTATCTAGGCTTTGGTTTAATTCGTGCAATTACTAGGCCTTTAGAGCTTTGTATTGGTGTTGCGCAAAAAATTGCCAATGGCGATTTAAGTAGTGTTATCACTGTAGATAGCCAAGATGAAACTGGGCAATTATTAAGCGCCTTGCAAGACATGCAATTAGTTCTGAGACATGTGGTAACCGATATTGAAGATACTGTAGGTGCTGCTGTTAATGGTGATTTTAGCAAACAAATTGACGTAAATAATCATAAGGGCTATGCCAAAGATTTGAGTTTAGCGTTGAACAAGCTCTCTTATACTACCAGTACCAGTTTTAATGATGTAACCCGTGTTGCCAATGCATTAGCGGCGGGAGATTTAAGTCAACGTATCACTGAAGAATATTCTGGAGTATTTGGGCAGATAAAAACCAGCATCAATCACACTGCAGATTCTTTGGCTAAGATAATAGCTGAAATTCAGCATATTGTTGACACAGCCACTCAGCAAGGCGATTTTAGTGTAAAAATCGATATGGAAGGTAAGAGGGGCTATAGCCATACATTGTCAGAAAGACTTAATCAGCTTTGCGAATTAACGAATACTGGATTAAATGACGTATTGCAGCTTGCTGATGCCTTATCAAAAGGTGACTTGACACACAACATGACTAGAGACTATCCCGGTACTTTAGGGCAAGTTAAATCAGCTATGACCAGCTGTGCCATGATTAATAAAATATTATTATTCAGAAAGATAGATTGAAGTTAGCTCTACAAAAGCAATCGTGTTGAAATAAAATGTAAAAAAAACTGACATAGTCACCAAGGCTTAATAAAGTCTCAGAGATTAATATTGTCTGGTAAGATAAAATTGAATGATAAATCAATGTTATCAGAGTAGATTTTTACGGCAATTAAGAATAACCAAAGGATTGATAGCCCCCTTTATAGTCAGAATAGTTGTCGTCTATACCTTATTGCTCCAGAGCTGGAAGTCCACTTTTTCTTCATCTCGGCCTATATTTCTAATACATCCTTATTAAGGTAAAGCTAAGTCCTAGCTAGTAATTCTAGGATTGCAAAAAAAGCTGACATTATGTTTCAAGGAAGGCTAAAGTGTGGTTTTGCTCAAGCAAGTCATGCCACAATACTTATAGTTGTTTAGTTGTATTCAAAATAAAAACTGAGGAGCGCAGGTTGAGCGGTAATCGAGCCGCCTTTTCTTTGGATGTTTTCAAAAGGCTGCGCAAAAGAAAGTATGTCGCCTTCGGGGGCGATTATCCGATTAAATATATCGTCGTGATAGCGACCTCATTGATTGTTTTTTTATAAACCGCTGAATGACTGCGTAACATCAGTTATTACATCAATTAATGTATAGGCAATTCAATTAGTTCAAATTTAGCCAGCTCAGTGAGTCGAGTAATGGACTTTATACTCGACTATAAGCTTATCAATATCTCAGCCCTTAACGCCTATTTCTAATATCTGACTCCAATGTCCTACTTGTAGGTCATGTATACGATATATAGCTCGATATTTCCAAAGTGCAGCGGTGCCTGCGCTTGGAAGAGGGGTATTGTCTTGGAAGTTGGTTGAGCGTTGGATAGTGAGCAGACTGAAAATGCCTGTGCCGTGATCAGCTTCAATTTCTAGGGAGTCAGTGTTGTTGCTTTTCCAGTGTAGTACTGGATGACCGCCTTGAAAATCGATGCTTAATACGGGTTGTAAGGTGGCGGTATCCACCGGACTGCTGGGTGTGGCAATAATGTTTAAGGCTTTACCGATGGCTTCGGTATAGTTTTTGTGTTTTTTGATGCGGGAAATAAGTGGGCTAATAAAGCCAAATATATTAGCGTAAAGAACTGTGGTGGGGGCAGTAGGAAATATTGGTGGCGAAGGCGGTATAACGTTGGCGTTACTAGGTCCGTCACGTATGGCACGTTTAAAGGCATAGAGGGCGTTGTTGTAATTGTTGGCGGCGTCTTGTGCCTTAATGCTGAAATCAAAACCTTCCAAGCCAATTTTTAATTGTGCTAAATCATCGGCGCTAATCTCTAAGGTAGCAGCGTAGCTAGGTAAATTAATATTTAAATTTTGTAGCAAGACAAGCTTGTTAGCGTCGTCGCGCGGGATGGCGGTGTTGTGGGTCATGGTGTGATTCCTGGTTGTGTAAGGCTAAGATTACAAGCGCTCAAAATGAGCTGACTCATAATGAATTAATCTAACATTAAAAGCAATGTTTATTTAAAAGACATAGGTGTCTGCACAAATAAAAAGCAACATCATTGTGACAGTTCATTTGACATAAATAGTCTTAAGCTGAGGAAATCAAGCTGAAGGCGGCGACAGATTCGTCACGATTTAACAAAGTAAATGTTTTTGAATGTAGGCAGCTTTTTTTATGCTTACCTTGCAGAGATAATTACTTTTGTAGATATTTATGCTTTAAAGAACGGAAAATTAGGAGGGGGAATTGTCAGTGATGGAGCGGTTGCTTGGCGCCGTTACCTGTCACGTTGACAAAAGCCTTCAAGCTTTTAACGGCGTTACCTATCACATTGACAAAAGCCTTCAAGCTTTTTGTGGCGTTACCTATCACATTCATAAAAACCTTCGGGCTTTTTGTGGCGTTACCTATCATATTGACAAAAACCTTCGGGCTTTTGGTAGCGTTACCTGTCATATTAACAAAAACCCTCGGGCTTTTGGTGGCGTTACCTGTCATATTAACAAAAACCTTCAAGCTTTTAACGGCGGTGCCTATCACATTAACAATATCTCACAATTGTTTTGCGGCGTTACCTGTGGCGTTGGAAAAATCCCCGCAAACTTTTGTTGTGTTGCTTGTCGTTCTAGCGATAATTTAGCAAATTTTGTTAGTGATAGGTTTTAGTGTCAATGTTTTCAGTGCTTTGACAAGGTGGTTAGTATTAATATTGGAGTGATAATTTATAACGTGTTGTAATTAAATCAATAAGTTGAGCTGCTATTATATTTTTATCGGACATAGGTAAAAGTATATCGCCATTATTCCAGAATACATGCAAGGCATTAACATCACTATCAAAGCCACCAACAGCAGTACCAACTAAGTTGGCGGCTATCATATCTAGGTTTTTATTTTTAAGTTTGTCTAAAGCGTAGTTGGCAAGATCATTTGTTTCTGCTGCAAAACCAACGGTAAACGGGTGCTTTTGGAGTTGTGTTAGGTCAGCTAATATATCTTTAGTTTTAATTAGATCTACGCTGATGCTATCGGCTTGCTTTTTAATTTTAAAGGAATTGATGTTTGCGGGGCTATAGTCAGCAACAGCAGCGGCAGCTATATATATGTGGTGGTCGTGCGCCCTAGACAAAACAGCTTCGTGCATTTCGGCGGCAGATTCTACAGAGATGCAAGCACAATGACTGGGTGCAGATAAAGAAACGGGTCCTGTAATTAAGGTGACGTCGGCTCCAGCTTTAATGGCAGCTTCTGCAATAGCGTAGCCCATTTTGCCAGAGCTACGATTGGTAATGTAGCGAATAGGATCTAAGGCTTCCCGCGTGGGGCCTGCACTAATCATTATTTTTATGTTATGTAGGGGTTTGATTGCTATGTCATCATCTTTTGAATAATGCTCGATGATATGTTGGCAAATAGCTGTTGGTTCAGTCATGCGTCCAAAGCCAGTTTCTCCACAAGCTTGAGAGCCTTGTTCGGGGCCAATACTCAAAACACCTTGTTTATGTAGGGAGGCAAGATTGGATTGTGTGATTGCTTTATTCCACATGGCTTGATTCATAGCAGGCGCAATAAAAACAGGGCAGCTTGCGGCCAAATATAAAGTAGATAATAAATCATCGGCTAAACCATAATTCATTTTAGCAATCATATTGGCAGAGGCGGGGGCAATAATGAATACATCAGCCCAACGTGCCAAATTGATATGGTCCATGCCGTTATCAGCACTGGCGTCGAACAAGTCAATATGCGTGTTATTACCTGATAGAGCCTGAATGGTAAGTGGGGTAATAAATTGTGTGGCGTTATGAGTCATAACAACGCGCACATCGGCGCCATTTTTTTTAAAAAGCCTAATAAGCTCGGCTGATTTGTAAGCAGCGATACCTCCGCTGATACCTAACAATATTTTTAAATTAATTAACATAGCTAAATTGGCTTAATGTATGTAGTAGCAGAGCAAATATTTTACTATGCTTTGAAATTAATAATTTATTATTTGACAGTGGCGTGTAGATAAAAGATAATCTACAGCTTGCCCGATATAGGAGGGGTTCCCGAGCGGCCAAAGGGATCAGACTGTAAATCTGCCGGCTCTGCCTTCGGAGGTTCGAATCCTCCCCCCTCCACCATCATGAATTTTTATAAAATCGCGGGTGTAGTTCAATGGTAGAACTCCAGCCTTCCAAGCTGATTGCGTGGGTTCGATTCCCATCACCCGCTCCAAATTCTGAGATCAAGCTCATATAGCTCAGTAGGTAGAGCACTTCCTTGGTAAGGAAGAGGTCTCCGGTTCAAATCCGGATATGAGCTCCATTTTATTTTGTGATATACATTAGGTGACTC
>QVQD01000058.1 GCA_003584875.1 Methylococcales bacterium | reverse complement strand
TCGCCTTGCTTGACCCCAACCTACAGATTTATCCGCCTTACGGTCGTCGTGATTAATGTTTATTGACAGTATCAAAGCGATAAGACATAAAACTTAACCTAACATCGCCGCCCTAACACAGCGCAAAATACCATAACTATATTGTCCATCAAAGGCTTCATAAACCGGCTTAAGAGTGTTTCGTTGTTCTTCAGGTAAACTGAGTAGTGCTTCTTCTATCTGTTTGATGTCCTGTTTGGGTAAGTCGACCACCTCGTCTAATTTTAGTTGGCCTTGTTCTATTGCTTGCGAGAGATGGTTGTAAATGGTTTCTTCTTTAAATGCTCTTTTTTGAGCCACTTGAGCTACGTTGTAACCTAACCTAAATAATTCTAATGTTTCTGTTACGGTATCGGCTATCACATTATTGTTACTAGCATGGTTGTTGATTACGGCTAAAAATTCATCACCGTATAGTTCAAGTTTACGTTCACCGACTCCTGATATTAAGGCTAGTTGTTGACGGTTGGCTGGTTTGGTTTCAAGCATAGCCATTAGCGTTGCATCATGAAAAATAACATAAGGCGGTAAATCTTGCTTGTCTGCAATTTCTCGGCGTTTGGCGCGAAGGGCATCCCATAGTTCGGTGTTGCTGGTGACGCGCGACGATCCTGTTGACGTTTTTTTGCCCAGTTTAGTTTTCTCAGGTTTGATATCTTTACGCAATATGAGTTGTTGTTCGCCGCGCAAAATAGGTCGACAGCTATCTGTTAATTGTAAGATGCCAAAATGTTCAAAATTAACCTCGACCAAGCCTCTGGCGACTAGTTGTCTAAATACAGAAGACCATTGTTGCTCATCAAGGTCTTTGCCGATACCAAAAGTAGATTGTTTATCATGGGCGGCATTAATGATTCGTTCGGTGGTTTTACCTTGTAAAACCTCAATGAGATAACCTACCCCAAATCGTTGGCCAGTCCGGTAGATGCACGATAATGCTTGTTGTGCGGCTAAGCTGCCATCCCAAGTCTCTACGGTTTCTAAGCAGGTGTCGCAATTATTACAGGGTTGTTCAAGATGATCGCCGAAATACTCTAGTAAGGCTTGTCTGCGACAATGGACTTGTTCGCAGAGTGCTAGCATAGCGTCAAGTTTATGCAGTTCTAAGCGTTTATGAGCGGCATCAGCGTTAGAAGTTGCTAGCATACGCCTTAGGGTAATCACATCTTGTAAACCATAAGCCATCCAAGCATCGGCAGGTAAGCCATCTCGGCCTGCTCTGCCTGTTTCTTGATAATAGGCTTCGACACTTTTGGGTAAATCCAAATGCGCTACAAAGCGCACGTTTGGTTTATCGATACCCATACCAAAAGCAATGGTCGCGACTATGACTAAGCTGTCTTCCATTAGAAAGCGATGTTGATGCAAAGCCCGTGAGTCACTTTGCATGCCCGCATGATATGCCAAGGCTTTAATGCCTTTTGATCGAAGCCACTCTGCAGTTTCATCGACTTTTTTACGAGATAAGCAATAAACGATACCAGAATCTCCATTATGTTCAGTTTGAATGAAGTTGATTAGCTGCTGTCTGGCATTTTGTTTCTGAACGATACGATAACGAATGTTGGGGCGATCAAAACCGTTAAGATAAAGTGGAGCTTGCTCTAGTTGTAGGCGTTGAATAATTTCTTGGCGAGTCTTTTCGTCCGCGGTCGCCGTTAAAGCGATGCGAGGAATATTAGGAAATTGTTCATGCAGCATCGATAGTTGTAAATAATCGACTCTAAAATCATGTCCCCATTGAGATACGCAATGAGCCTCATCAATGGCAAATAGGGCAATTTGTATGCGCGAGAATAAGGCTGCGGTGCGTGTTGCGGTTAATCTTTCTGGGGCGATATACAGTAAATCAAGTTCATTATTAAGGAGTTGTCGTTCTATTTCTCTAGTTGCTTCTGATGATAAGGTGGAGTTTAAGAAAGCGGCTTTAACGCCCAACTGTAATAAGGCACTGACTTGATCTTGCATTAAGGCAATGAGCGGAGAAATGACAATGCCCACGCCCGGACGTATTAAGGATGGGATTTGATAGCATAATGATTTGCCCCCACCGGTTGGCATTAATACTAGAGCATCTTGCCCCTTTATGAGCTGTTGAATAATCTCCAGTTGTTGGCCACGAAAACTATCATAACCAAAAACAGCCTTAAGTATTTCTAGGGGCTTCTTGTCCACTACGAGTGCCTCACTACGATAATATTTCTTCAATGAGGTAAACCCTCTATAATACGGCGATTATACAGGACAGCAGTAAATACTAGCCCACTCTATGACTCAATTTAACAATCAGCTTATGCCTCGCCTAGAAAAAGTTCTGGCTAATGACCCTCAGACCCTGCTCTGTGGCGGTCTTAAAGGCATAGAAAAAGAAAGTCTACGTATTGCTAATAATGGTTTGATTTCTCAAGCACCCCATCCTTTAGCTTTAGGTTCTGCCTTAACGCATCCGACTATAACCACCGATTATTCAGAAGCGTTGATCGAATTGATTACACCTGCTTTTTCGGATATTCAAGATACCTTGGTCACTTTGCATCAGGTTCATCAGTATGTTTATGAACATTTAGATGATGAAATACTGTTAAATGCCAGTATGCCTTGTGGCATTGACGGTGATGAAAGTATACCGATTGCTGAATATGGCCCCTCGAATATAGGACGTATGAAGCATGTTTATCGACACGGTCTATGGCATCGCTATGGTAGAACCATGCAAGCGATTGCGGGTATTCATTTTAATTACTCTGTGCCCCAATCCTTGTTAATTGAGATACATCGACAAGAGTCTAGTCAACTTAGCTTAGAAGCGTTTACCTCAGAAGCTTACTTTGGTTTAATTAGAAACTTTCAGCGTTTAGGTTGGTTAATCCTGTATTTGTTTGGCGCGTCGCCAGCCATCTGTAAAAACTTCTTTAAAAGTCGCCCAGAACTAATGCGGCAATTTGAAGAGTTTGATAACGGTACGCTTTATCATCCTTATGCTACGTCATTGCGTATGAGTGATATCGGTTATAAAAGTAAAAACCAAGCTAATTTAAAAATTGATTACAACTCATTGTCGGGCTATGTTAAGAGCTTGGGTGATGCTATCGCCACACCTTATCCAGAGTATGAAAAAATCGGTGTCGTGGTGCAGGGTGAATATCGCCAGCTTAATAGTAATATCTTGCAGATTGAGAACGAATTTTATAGCACCATTCGCCCTAAGCAAATCATTCATTCTGGTGAAAAACCAACCTTAGCGTTGAGTCGTCGAGGCGTGCGTTATATTGAGATGCGTTCTTTGGATTTAGATTTATTTAACCCTATCGGTATAGACATAGGCAAAGCTCGCTTTATTGAGGCGCTGTTATTAACCTGTTTACTCAAAGACAGTCCACATAATTCAGATCAAGATCATCAGCTTAATAATGCTAATCAGTTGGCAGTCGCTAATGAGGGCAGAAAGCCTGGTCTGCAGTTGCAAAGAGCTGATCAAACTATAGGCTTGCAGGATTGGGCGATCGAAATTTTAGAGTCTATGCGTCCAGTTTGTAGCATTCTCGACAAAGAAGCGCTTGATAAACCCTATAGTGCTGCTTTAGAGGAACAGATGGTTTTAATTAATAATCCAAACAAAACGGCTTCAGCACGAATATTAGAAGGCATGACCCAAACCGGCCAACCTTTTAGCCGCTTTGCATTAGCTAAGTCGAAGGAACATGAGCAGTATTTTAAACAAAATAAGTTAGATAAAACCCTATCTGATCAGTTTAACGACATAGCAAAGGTATCTGTTATTAAGCAGCAGGATATAGAAAATCAGCCACAAATTCCTTTTGATGATTTCTTGGCGCAATACTTCGCACAGCACTAAAATCTAAGCTGGTTAATATACCCTTAGCTCTCCATTAATTTAAAACAAATACATTCATGACTTCTTTCAATATACAGTTGTTGCAAACTGAATTAGCCAATAAAAATCCTCGCACTATTTTAAAAAAAGCCTTAGAACAGTTTGATAATATCGCTATTTCGTTTAGCGGTGCAGAAGATGTGGTGCTGATTGATATGGCTTTAAAAATCAGTAAAAACGTATCGGTATTTTCTTTAGATACGGGTCGTTTGCATCCTGAAACCTATCGCTACTTAGAAAAAGTACGTAAGCATTACCAAATAGACATAGAGTTATTAACACCCGATAGAGAGGTGTTGGACAGTTTTGTAAAAGAAAAAGGTTTGTTTAGCTTCTATGAAGAAGGTCATCAACAATGTTGTGGTATTCGCAAAGTCGAGCCTTTAAAACGTAAGCTAGCACAACTTGACGCTTGGATTACTGGTCAGCGTAAAGATCAAAGTTTAGATACGCGACAAGAGATTCCCGAAGTACAAATAGACAGCGCATTTTCAGGTGTGGATCGAACATTGATTAAATTTAATCCTTTATTAAACTGGAGTTCAGCTCAAGTCTGGGATTATATTGAAGCCTACCAAGTACCTTATAACGAGCTGCATGAAAAAGGTTATATCAGTATAGGCTGTGAGCCTTGTACTCGTGCAGTATTGCCTAATAAGCATGAAAGAGTCGGGCGTTGGTGGTGGGAATCAGGTTCTAAAAAAGAGTGTGGCTTACATGCTGCAAACATAAAAGATTAGCAAAATGATTCAAGAAACCATAGTGACCACGCAGAATAATTTGGGCGTGACGCATATTGCACCGATGGGTGTGCATATCGAGGGTGATGACTTCATTATCTTGCCATTTAAACCCTCAACGACTCTTGATAATCTACTTGAAACCAAAGTGGCGGTACTTAATTACACTGATGATGTTCGCGTTTTCGCAGGTTGCTTAACAGGACGGCGTGATTGGCCTAGTATTCAGGCAGAACAAATCAAAGGTCAGGTTTTAGCTTGTGCATTGTCTCATGTGGAACTTGAAGTCATCAAAATAGAAGATGATAGTGTTCGTCCTCGCATAATCTGTAAAGCAATTCATAGTGTCAATCATGCAGCTTTTAAGGGCTACAATCGTGCGCAACATTCGGTTTTAGAAGCGGCTATATTAATTAGTCGAATAGACTGGCTGCCGATAGATAAAATAGACACTGAGATTGATTATTTACGAATAGCGGTAGAAAAAACAGCTGGGCCAAAAGAATGGGAAGCATGGGAATGGTTGATGGCCAAAATAGCTCAACATAAAGTAGGAAGTTTGGCATGACAGGTATGTTGGCTAGTGTAAATAGCGTTGATGAAGCCTTGCTGGTATTAAGCGCCGAGGTTGATATTATTGATCTTAAGCAACCGGCCTTAGGTGCTTTAGGTGCCTTAGACTTGGATGATATTAAACAAATAGTTGCAGTCATTGCTGGGCGTAGACCCGTTAGTGCAACCATTGGTGATTTACCTATGCAGCCTGAAATTGTTTTTAATGCCGTGCAATTGATGGCTGAAACCGGTGTGGATTATATAAAAATTGGTTTTTTCCCGGGTAATGATTGGCTGGGAACGCTCAAAAAACTAAGTACATTAGTGCCACAAAAACAGGCACTCATTGCTGTGTTATTTGCCGATACTCAACCCGATTTAACTATTCTGGCAACGCTAAAAGCATCGGGCTTTGTTGGTGTGATGCTGGATACCATGGACAAACAACAAGGTTCATTAACACAAGTGCTGGCGGCAGAGCAGATTGCAACATTTGTGTCTCAAGCGAAAGAGCTACAATTGCTGTGTGGATTGGCTGGCTCCTTGAGAATATCAGACATACCTGAACTCATTGCTTATCATCCTGACTACCTAGGTTTTAGAGGCGCATTGTGTCAGGAACATAATAGAGTAGGGCAGTTAAATGTGCAGGCTGTAAGAGCTATTAAAGAAGCTATGCAGGCAGGGAGTATGTCGTAAATTTTAGAGTCCTAATAAATAGACGATTTAATTCTGCTCAAAAGAAGGTATCGCGTATAATTTTCTCAATTGCAACTTTTTAAAAGATTCAGACCATGTCAATTAGCCTAAGAAAAATCACTCATCAAGTTTTAGTCGGCGATGTTAAAGTCGGCGGCGGCGCTCCTATCGTTGTCCAGTCTATGACCAATACAGATACTGCAAATGTATCAGCTACGGTCAATCAAATTATCGAACTCGCGACTGCGGGCTCTGAACTGGTTCGAATTACAGTCAATTCAGAAGAAGCCGCTAAAGCCGTTGCAGAGATTAAAAATAAATTAAATCAGCAAGGTTGCACAGTCCCGATAGTTGGGGACTTTCATTTTAATGGCCATAAATTATTAGAGAAATACCCGGATTGTGCCGCGGCTTTAGATAAATATCGTATTAATCCTGGTAACGTAGGTCGTGGTAAGAGTCGTGATCCGCAATTTCAGCAAATGATTGAGTTTGCTTGCCAATATGATAAGCCAGTTCGTATTGGTGTTAATGGTGGTAGTTTAGATCAAGCGGTATTAACTCGACTTTTAGATGACAATAGATTGTTGCAACATCCCGAATCTTTACCTGCGATTACTCGTAAAGCTATCGTTTTATCGGCTTTAGAAAGTGCCGCTAAAGCTGAAGAAATTGGTTTAGCTAAAAACAAAATTATACTTTCATGCAAAATCAGTAACGTACAAGAGCTGATTAATATTTATCAAGACTTATCAAGTCGCTGTGATTACGCCTTGCATTTGGGCTTAACTGAAGCGGGCATGGGCTCTAAAGGTATTGTTTCATCAGCTGCGGCCTTATCAGTATTGATGCAACAAGGCATCGGTGACACTATCCGAATTTCTTTAACGCCAGAGCCAGGCGCGTCCAGAACTCAAGAAGTGATCGTGGGTCAAGAAATACTTCAAACTATGGGCTTTCGTTCATTTACACCTATGGTTATTTCTTGTCCGGGTTGTGGTCGTACTACCAGTGATTATTTTCAAAAACTAGCGATGGATATTCAAACCTATCTACGCGATCAAATGCCAATTTGGCGCAACCAGTATCCTGGTGTTGAAGCCATGGAAATTGCAGTGATGGGTTGTGTGGTGAATGGTCCTGGTGAAAGTAAAAGTGCAAACATTGGTATTAGTTTGCCAGGAACTGGAGAAACACCAGTTGCCCCTGTTTATGAAGATGGCGAAAAAACAGTCACTCTTAAAGGTGATAGAATTGCCGAAGAATTTCAAGAAATCGTGCAACGCTATATCGAATCGCATTACTCAGTTAAATCTTAAAATATATCGATCGTATTTGTATGAGGGCTGTTTAAAACTAGCTTAAATAATTGTGTGATTAATTATGGTCACGATAGTTACTATTTATAGGAATAGGTATGCTTAATAAAGTGACATTGATCGGTAACTTAGGTGCTGATCCTGAGGTGAAGTATATGCCAACTGGCGATGCGGTTGCTAATATAACCTTGGCAACATCCATGCGTTGGAAAGATAGGCAGACCGGTGAAAGAAAAGAATCTACTGAATGGCATCGAGTGGTATTTTTTAGGCGTTTAGCAGAAATAGCCGGTGAATATTTAAAAAAAGGCAGTCAAGTTTATATAGAAGGCCATTTGCGAACTCGTAAATGGCAAGATCAAGCTGGGGTAGATCGCTATACCACAGAAATAGTGGCAGATGAATTGCATATGTTAGGTAGTCGTAGTGGCGGTACAGCCAACATGGGCGGAGATCAAGCACCTTCAGATTATTCTGCATCTACGGCACCAAAGCCAGCTTATTCAGCTCAAGCAGCCAAGCCAGCTAATCATGCTAGTAATATGCCGCCAGCACCACCGACTTATGATGATTTTGATGACGACATACCATTTTAATTGGGTTGTGAATAGACTGCTTTATATAACGAATAATGGGGTGACATGTTTAAACGATTTTTACTAATAGGCTCTTTGTCTGTTTTTATGGCTGGGTGTTCGTCTTTTTTTGATACGCAGCCACCGGCTCCTGTTTATGGTAATGGCGCTAAGGTTTATAGTAAACCTCCGCCTAAAGTAGTCAAAGTCAAACCTAAGCCTAAAGTTGTTAAGCAGATAGAACAGCCTCCTGTAAAACAGGAGATTCCTGAAGTATTAACGACTACGCCGCTTGCTGAGCCGGTTCAGGCTTTAGCTCCAGTTGATATGCCGATAGAATCTTTAATACCTATACAGCAAGAATCTGTTGCGGCATCAACAAAGCAAGAGTCGACATTGTCCGAGCAAGGCGTCAATACCTTACCTCCAGAAAGCAGTGTAGAACGCCCAGTAGAAAACTCAGCTATTCCGACCCCAAAACAAGAAGTGATAGAGTCTCCTGCTGCTTCTACTTCTATGCAACAGGCTAAGTTTTCGCCCTTGGATTCTTTCGCTCCATTGTCGCCCGCTGTTAATGCCCTAGCATCGGCTGCTAATCAGAGTACTAAGGCTGGGGATCTTGAGGCGGCGACGACGACTATTGAGCGTGCTATTAGAATAGAACCTAGAAATGCGACCTTGTATTATAAATTAGCCGTACTTAGGTTAAAACAGTCTAAGCCCAAGTTGGCAGAAGATTTAGCTAAAAAGGCTTTGGTGTTAGCGACTAATGACACCGCTCTTAAAAAACATAGCTGGTTGTTAATAGCTAGAACAAGAGAGTTGCTTGGTGATTTAAACGGTAGCAAAGAAGCTAAGTCTCAATCTGATAAGTTTTAGCGTCAGTAACAGAAGTCTCTAATGATTTGAAATGAAAAATTGTAAGTCCATAACTTCTGTAATATATTTAAGTTTTATTTTATTTAACCACCTCCCTCAAAACACTTATGAATTATCTTAACTTATTTCTTAATTCCACTCCTAATTCTATCATCGCATTTACTTTTGGAGGCATTGCCGCTCTTTTGAGTATTTGTATATTCATACTTGGTCGAAAGCTAGTCTCTGTTACCTTTGAGAAAGAAAGCTCTGATCTTGCTATAAAAGTACAAACGAGTTTGCTTGGCTTTGCTGTGCTAATTTTGGCGTTTTCAATAGGCGATGCGCGTAGTAATTTGACAAAAGCTAACGATGCTGTTGATTTGGAAGCTTCCCAAATAAGGCACGTAGGTCAATTGCTTTTTTCTTATGGTAATGAAGAAACGATTGCTGCTCATAACGCATTGATTAATTTTGCTTCTAGCGTAGTCAATGACGAATGGCCTTTATTATCGGAAATAACTTCAACCGGATCTCCAAAAACAGATGCAGCTTTAAGAAATTTATTTCAGGAAGTAAGCAACTTGAAACCAACTGCAAAGCACCAAGAGTCTGTTAAGTTATCTTTAGATACTAACCTAGAAGCTTTGCATAAATCGCGGGATTCTGTTATCGATAAGGCTAACAATCAAGTCCCAGCGTTATTTTGGGTGATGATTATTTCTCTGGTTGTGGTTTCTATGGCATTCAACTTTCATTACAAATTGACAAAAATTAATTGTTTATTGATTGGCTCACATATGGCAACAGTCGGAATCGCTATTGCACTTTTGGCCATGTTAGATGCTCCTTTTCGAGGCCAAACGGCTGTATCGTCGGATCGGATTGCAAACCAAATCTCAAAGCTTAATGCATCAGCGATTGAATATGAGTTAAAAGCAAAAGAATAGAGTTCTCTGTTGTAGGGGCGACAACACTACGCCACGTTTCAACAGACGAATGTACTTGGCGTACGCCCCTTCAGGTATTTGCTCTACATGGCTTTTGAAAACTAGAAAGCACTAACTATGTCCTTTCTGCTAGGATGATTGCTTGTTTAGATATCTATGTTTTTAGGTGAGCTTCAAATTATCTATTCTATATGCTTGTATTTTATTAGGAGCATGGTTCACATAGTGAATTATTAATTTTAAACAAGACTTTCTGGTTCTGAGTCCGGTTCCCAAGCCTCATTTGAATGCTTGGAGTTTTATTCGTTTATAGTTGCTATGCTTAACACTCAATAAATATTTATGCGTCTTTATGGTGGCTAAAGTGAAATACTCAAAAATAAAAAGCCTCCCGATATTCCCCGCCCAAATTCTAGTGCTTTTTGTATTAATTAATCCGTTGTCAGGGTATGCAATGGATTTAGATATTAAAGCTGAAGCTAGGGAAGTCAATGAATATAATAGCAATTTGTTTTTAACTACCGCTTCACATACAAATGCTTGGGGGCAGGGTGCGGATGTGGTTTTGGGTTCAAAATTGAAAGCGGGGGGCTTAGATAGCAATATTAATGCTAATTTTAATAATAGAATGTATGAGGGTGCATCACAGCTAAATTATTTCAATCAGCTTTTCGATATGAAAAACAGCTATTCCTTTAATAAGTCCCGTGTTGGTTTTAATGCGCAATATAATATGGATACTAGTTCTGCCGCAATGGACGATCCAGATGACGAGCTAGGTTTGGTTTTTCAAAGAATTCCAAAGGTATCAAGGATGATTCAGCCAAATTATAGCTACCATCTTTCGGATAAGACGGTAGTTAATCTGGCCTATAAATATCGAGATACTCAGTACGATAAAATCATTGAATATGCGCCCGTGCCTTTTCCTAATGTGGTAGGTCACACAACAACTGCAGATATTAATCACCAATTAAGCAAAGACCTTCAACTCACCGCCTCGATGTTTTATAAGGATTTTTTACTAAATCATCAAGCTGAGACAGATAAGGTAGTTTCAACAGGTGCTTTACAAAGTTCACCGCAGTGGACAAAAGAAATTTATACAGAAATTGCAATGCTAGGGGCAAACTATTCTTTTTCTGATACGCTGAAATTATCGGTTGCTGCCGGCTTTCAAAGTAATTCTCAGTCTTCTCAAGCCTATAATGTTTTAAGCTCAACTGGTGCAGAAGTAAGCCATATTGGTGAAAACAGAGGTAATACATTTTCAGATGTTTATTTAGCCAAATTAAGCAAACGGGTTAATTTGGTTAACGATGCTCATAGTGACATGGCATTTGAAAGTAGTCGTTCTGTTATACCAAGCCCAGGAGGTGTATTGGTAGGGTATGACAAGTATGCTGCTACTTTGGCCCACACCTTTTCACCTAAATGGTCGGCGAAAATAGGTCTAACATACGCAGATCGTTCTTATCCGGTTACCCAGAAATTAAACTCTACAGTCTTTGGTGCGCAAGCAGGCGTTACTTGGAAAATGGGAGCAGGGTTTGAATTGTCAGGTAATTATCAATATTTTCAACTCAATGATAATGCGCTAGCCGCTTCGGGTTTATTAGATATAGCAGAATCCAATGCGCTCATTTTTAACATAGGCTATGTTTTTGGAAAACACTTGAAATATTAATATCTGAAGATGTAGTTGTAGGTTGGTGTGAGGTACGAACCCCAACATTCAATTCAATTCAATATATCTTATTGTCGATATCGCGATTGTAATAAGTATTCGAAAAGCTGTTGGGGTTCGCACATTCACCACAGTTAACGAACTTTGGAATGATTTAATAAGCTTTATAAACTATTTTATCCGCTTCCGCTTGTATCTTAAGCGCCGCGGCACTTGGCGTATTTCCTGCGGCATGAAGAAATGTCCGTAATTTATCCCCGCCTGGATATGAGGAATCAGGAATTGAGGGGCGATTTTTATTAGTAGTTCCATGTTCGGTTATATGTGTTTCTAATGTTTGTCCCTTGAGCTCACATTCGGTTTTGGCGTAGCCTTGTGTGCCTGTTATGGGTGCCCAAACTGGACATTTAAGAATATCAATGTTGTTTACAATTTTAACTCGAGTGGAGCTAGGGTTAATCAGCGGGTCAATCAGAGGATCAATTAGAACTATTGACAGGCTAGTGACTCTAGGTGTTTCTCCTTTTTCAAGTGCGTCTGCCATACCATAAAGTATTGCAGGAAGTTCGGCAAAAGTAAGAATAGAGCTATCACGGAAACCCCACATAACAACAGCAGTCATCGCCCCAGAAGCTCCATGACCAAGCCCTGCTGATGTTTTTTGAAAATATTCCTCAACCTTTCCGCCCCATACATACTGACCATTCACATGCCGAACATCTGTTGTAGCTTCTAGTTGCCCAAACATGCCTGGCGTTGCTCTATTCCATTCATTGACTCTCTTTGCAAGTTTGCAACAATCGATACCGTTCCAAAATACGCTGCCGTTTTCTGGCGTATCGACATTAGTAGCGGTAATTAGTTTTTTTAAAACGAAGTTTTCTCTATCTATTTTGCCTTCGTGCATTCTTGTTACTGGTGCTGTAGCGGGATTACTAGTTGTCACCATGGGTTCATTAGGGTCAAGCGGCCTGATACGTAGGTCGCTATCGTAAATTGTTTTTTGTGCTGTTACACCTTTTCCTCCACCTGTATAAATTTCTCTTCGTGCGATCCTATTCATTCCATCCATTAATTCGTCGCGTTTGATTGCTCCAGCGCCCCAATCTTTACTCTTTGAAGAGGTAAGCAATTCAGCTTTAAAATTAATGCCCGCAAAAGGCATGAGGCTCTTTACCCATTCATTATTATCTGGCATTAAGCAATTCCACTTTATCCTTTCCGCCCAATCAGATTCGGACTCATCCATTTCTTGAGGCCATTTATTTTGAAGTTCTAAAAATGCAGTAAATGGAATTACACCAGTATAACTTGGAGGTTGCTCATATTGCTGTAAGTCTGACTCTGATGATAATTCCCATTTAAATTTTTTTACAGGGGGAGGGGCTGATTTTTCTAGTTCAGAAAAATTCGAATTATTCATGTCCGCAAAATAATGATCCTCGCTTTGAGCCATATCACGAATACTTTTTACAAGTTCACCATATTTTGTGTAATCGGATGAACCAACTTCATTCTTTAATAAAAAATCTTCACATGCAAACCGAACATCAATCTTACTTTGATGCTTAATGGCCTTGTCAAGTTTATCTAGAACTACAGTTGATTTATAATAACTCTTTCCATTGAGCCAGTTTGTGTGCTTTTGTTTTTTGCTTTGCAATAATTGAGTCCATGCTTCGTAATTTGGAAGTGGCATTGAATTACTCCTGTGTTTAAATTATTGGATTAAGCTAAATAAGTTTAAGAATTAGCGTGTATCTTATTTTTTTAAAGAAATGAAGTACAAAAATAAGCTCAGATAATTTAGAGCTCAGTCTTTAGATAAAACAATACAAAACTTAAGCTTATGAATTTGTTACTACAGGAATATACGTAGATTTAAATTAATCAATCATTTGAATAAGGCAGAGATTAGGCTTTATTTATAGCGTTCGGTTTTTTAAACCCTAAACAACCTAAATAAACTAAAATTAGGAGCAGAGCGGGTGCGATTAAATTTGTAGGGAATTAATAATAATCTTAAGTTATCAACTTAAGGTGAGACAAAATAATAAACTAATATTTTTTATAGGATGCGCTTCACTATCCTTCAGCACTTTCTATACTCTCAATATTGCTTTATCCCGTGCTTTTAATCACATCCGAGCAGAGATTGAGCTTATAAAGAATTGTTAACTCTTTCAAATAAATGATAGCCCACTTCACCTGCGACTTTGCTTTTCAATAGTCGCCAGTTTTCAGGTAATCCCGTTAAGGTTAATGTGCTTTCTGTTTCTACATAGATTTTTGCATGTTTACTTAGCCAGTGGTTAGTTTCTAGTAATAAGCAGGTTTTTACAGCTAAATCCATTGAAAAAGGTGGATCAATAAAGACGATATCAAACTCTTGAGCTGCGCCTGCCAAATATTGAAATACTTCGCTTTGTACTAAACTTATCTGGGTTGCGGCTAATTGAATGGCATTGTCTTTTAAGGCTTTGCAGGCCAAGCTATTGTTTTCAATTTGAACAACTAACTTAGCCTTCCTAGAGGCGGCTTCAAAACCTAGGGCTCCACTACCTGCATATAAATCCAGACACCGACTGCCGATAATATCATTGCGTAACCAATTAAATACAGTTTCTCTAACTCTGGCGGGTGTGGGTCTTAAGCCTGGTACATCGATAAAGCTAATGCATCGACTACGCCAGTCGCCGCCAATGATTCTAAGTTTATTGGACACTACTCTGACTTTCCTACAGTAATGGTTTGTAATAAGGATAGATTAACGTGGCGTTTTAGCGCGTCAGTGATTGATGCAACGGTCACAGCGTCTACTTTTGCTTGGAAAGTATCTAGGTAATCTAAAGGCATATCATAAAAACCAATCATGGCAACATAGCTGGCCAGTTTCTTGTTAGTATCAAAGCGCATCGCAAAACCGCCAGTGATATTCTTTTTGGCGGCAATGAGCTCTTCTTCGCTAGGGCCTTGGGTAATGTAATCCGCCAAGGTTTTATTGAGTACTTGTAGTGCTTCGGTAGTTTGATCATTACGTGTTTGTAAACTGATCAAAAACGGTCCGGGTTTTTTTAAAGGAACGAAAGCGCTAGATACGCCATAAACTAAGCCGCGTTTTTCTCTGATGTCATTGAACAGCTTAGAGACCAAACCACTGCCACCCAAAATATGATTGCCTACATAAAGGTCGAAGTAGTCGGGATCTTTACGATAAGTCCCTGGCAAGCCAACCAATACATGAGTTTGTGTAGAGGGAAACTGGGTATGCTGAACACTTGCCGTTAAGGGCATAGTCACTTCAGGTAGCGGCTCTGGTTTTTTGCCGACTGGTAAGCCAGAAAGCAATTTCTCTGCTGCAAGTTCAGCCTGTTCTTTAGATAAGTCACCGACGATCACGACCATGGCGTTAGCCGCCACATAATATTGTTGATAAAAATGCCTTAAATCAGTGCTCTTAAGTGCAGTTACTGTTTTAACCACACCTGAATCAGGATGACCATAAGGATGGTTGCCATATAGGGTATTGTAAAAGGCAATGCTAGCTAATGCCCCAGGTGACTCTTCTTGTTGTTTTAGCCCTGCAAGAGTTAAGTTTTTTTCGCGCTTAAAGTCAGCTTCTTTAAAGGTAGGTTTAGCTAAGATGACTTGCATTGTATCCAGAGCTTTATCAAATAACGGTTTGTCGGTTAAGGTGCGTAATGATACCGTTGACATATCGATAGAGCTGCCAGCGCTAAACTTTGCACCCACACTTTCAAAACGTTGGGCTATATCATCTGCATTCCAAGAGCCTGCGCCAGTTTCTAATAATCCTGCGGTCAGTGAGGCCAAGCCGAATTTTTCATTATCACGCGCACTGCCAGCATCAAAAACCAGCTGAATATCGACCATTGGAAGACCATCAGTATGTACATAATAAACAGGACTGCCTTGAGTAGATTGCCAGTGTTCAATTTTTGCTGCGGCAGTTGCTGATTGGCTCGTCGCCAATAATATAAAAGCTAATAGATAGGCTATTTTAGTATCTAAACCTAAAGATTTTAAAAGATGAATACGCATTAGTGAGCTTCCTTTTTTGCAGTGCTAGTAGTGATGATTTGTGGTTCTAGGTAAGCAATACTTAAATGATCTTCAATGAGATATTTCTGAGCTACTTTTTGCACTTGTTCTGCCGTCACTTGATTGATTTTAGGCACATATTCATCCATTTTTTGCCAGCCTAAACCGACAGTTTCCAGGGTGCCTAATTGCATAGCTTGATAAAAGTTAGAATCACGTTGATAAATATCGCTGGCTAAAACTTGAGCTTTAATACGTTGTAATTCCTCAGCGCTGATTAAGCTTTGTTGTAGTTTTTTGACTTCTGCTTTCAAGGCAATTTCTAAGTCGGCTACATTTTTACCTTCGGCGGGTGTTGCTTCTAGCTCAAATAAGCCAGACATTCGGGTCGACATTTCATAGCCTGCACCCGCAGATACGGCAATTTGTTTGCCGCGTACTAGACCTGACGATAAACGCGCACTATTGCCGCCATCTAGGACGCCAGCAAGCACTTCAAGAGCATAGACTTCTTCTTCATTAGTCGCGGTTTTTAAGACAGGAACTTTATAGCCCATGACAATCGACGGCAGTTTTGCTGGGACTTTTACTGTTATCTTGCGTACGCCCAATTGTTCGATTTCAGACTGCGGTTTTAAGGCTTTAATTTCACTGGTTTTGAGTTCGCCAAAATAGTGTTCGGCTAGTTCAAATACAGCGGCAGGCTGTACATCGCCAACTACGACTAGAGTGGCATTATTGGGCGCATACCAGCGTTGATACCAAGCTTGTAAATCTTCGACTGTGTAATTAGCAATATCTGACGGCCAGCCAATGATTGGATGTTTATAGCTACTGTTGGAATAAGCCACCGACATAAACTGCTCTTGCATTTTAGCTTGTGGATTATCGTCAGTGCGCATTCTGCGTTCTTCAGTTACTACTTGCAGTTCTTTTTTTAATTCTTCGGGCAGTAAATGCAAATTACGCATTCTATCGGCTTCTAATTCAAAGCTGACTGCAAGCCTAGTTGCTTCCATCGTTTGAAAATAGGCGGTGTAATCTTGCCCAGTAAAAGCGTTTTCATCACCACCGTTTTCAGCAATGATGCGAGAAAATTCACCAGCCGCATGCTTGTCTGTACCTTTAAACATCATGTGTTCTAGCATGTGCGAAACGCCAGTAATGCCGCCTGGCTCATAACTAGAGCCGACTTTATACCAGACCTGAGTCACGGCTATGGGTGATCGGTGATCTTCTTTTACTAAGATTTTTAAGCCATTAGCCAAAATGTGTTCAGCTACTTTTGTTTCGGCATGGCAAGTGAGTGCGGGTAAACATAGTAGAGCGGTGCATAGTAAGCGATGATTCATAAAGCCTCTTTCATGGTAGTAAGCGCGTCGGACTATTTCAATAAACTATAGTTCACGGTATTCTATACAATAATTTAAAAGTTGGAACCTATTAAACAATGCCTAGCAAATCCTCTGTGCTTTCATGGAAGAACTACCTTACTCTCTGTAAACCTAACGTGGTTGCGGAAATGCTTTTTACTGCCGTGGTGGGTATGTTATTGGCTGTACCAGGCATGCCTGAAGCGGAGCCGTTTATATATGGCATCATTGGCATTGGGCTGGCCGCTTCATCAGCAGCGGCAATAAATCATTTTATTGATAGAAAAGCCGATGCGCAAATGGCTAGAACCGAAAAACGTCCTTTGCCTATGGGTGAGTTAAGTGCCACCAATGTGCTTAGTTTTGCCTTGGTATTAGGGGTGAGTGCTATGCTAATTTTGGTGTTCTTGGTGAATACCTTAACTGCAATACTGACTTTTTTATCACTATTTGGCTACGCGATCATTTATACACTTTATCTTAAAAGAGCCACGCCACAAAACATAGTCATCGGTGGTTTATTCGGTGCCACGCCGCCTTTATTAGGGTGGTGTGCTATGACTGGAGACGTCAGTGCTGATAGCCTATTATTGGCATTGATAGTGTTTGTGTGGACGCCACCGCATTTCTGGGCATTAGCGATAGCTAGGCGCGAAGAATACGCTAAAGTGAATATTCCCATGTTGCCAGTGACTCATGGTGTGGAATTTACACGATTACAAATATTGCTCTATACCATCTTATTACTGTTAGTCACTTTATTGCCTTATTTAACTGGCATGAGCGGCCTGATTTACGGAGCATCAGCTTTATTGTTGGATCTGGTTTTTATTTTTTACGCCTTACTCATGATGCGTAATAAAGATAATAAAACTGCCATGAAAACGTTTGTTTATTCGATAGTTTATATCACCGTGCTGTTTGCGGCTTTGTTAATCGATCATTACTTTAGATTTACTTTATGACTTTTACTCACCATGAGCAAACAGCAACAACCGAACATGCTTTCGCAGAGTTCATTCGCATTTTAGGCAAAGGTAAAAAAGGTTCCAGACCGCTTACGCAAGACGAAGCCTATCGTGCTATGAGCATGATTCTAGCTGGCGAAGTACTTCCAGTACAATTAGGTGCTTTTTTAATGCTAATGCGCATTAAAGAAGAAACGCCTGAAGAACTCGCAGGTTTTGTGTTGGCAGCTAGGCAAGCTTGCAATCTTTCTGCTGATAAAGCTTTAGTCGATTTAGATTGGTCATCTTATGCAGGAAAGCGCAGGCATTTGCCTTGGTTTTTATTAGCAGCGTTGTTATTGGCAGACAATGGCATCAAAGTATTCATGCATGGTGCTACAGGCCCCAGTGCTGATCGAGTCTATACTCAAGATGTATTAAAGTACTTGGGTTTGAATTATTCAACGTCGTTAGAGCAAACTAAACAACAATTGCAAGAACAGCATTTTAGTTATTTATCGTTGGAATATTTTTGTCCGGTTTTGCATGAGATTATAGAATTGCGGTCATTGTTGGGTTTACGTTCGCCTGTGCATACCTTGGTGCGCTTGCTAAATCCCTTCAGTGCTGATTACAGCATCCAAGGTATTTTCCATCCTGGTTATAGACCGGTACATCAACAAGCCGCCGCTTTATTACAACAGCCCCATGCCGCAGTATTAAAAGGGGAGGGTGGTGAAACCGAACGTAATCCTGACATGGATTGTTTGGTGCAAAGTGTGCACAACGGAGAGCTATTAGACGAAAACTGGCCGGCTTTATTTGCACGACGTCATGTTAAAGATGAAGTCCTCAGTCCTAAGCAGCTTGCATTAATCTGGCAAGGTCAGGTTGAAGACGAGTTTGCCGAAAATTCTATTATTGGTACTGCCGCAGTAGCACTTAAATTATTGGGTAAGGCTGATAGCCAACAACAGGCTCACGAATTAGCCTCAGCTTATTGGCAGGGCAGAGATAAGCAAAAGTATTCGGGTTTTGATGAGTAGCTATAAAGGGTAGGCAGCGCTTTATTGCCCATTGCTTTGCCTAAACAATAAAGCTGTTTGCACACCCTGCAAGGCTACAAGGCATTGTTGTATAGATTAAGTACAATCAAATGGGGCGTGCAACATTAATAGTGTTGAACGCCCCATTAGTATTCAAAAATAAGATGCTGCCTTTAAGCCAAGCTCTTACTCGCTACCTCATAGACATCCCTAGAAATCGCTACAGTATTTATAATGCGATTTAACTGAGCTTTGATTAGTTCTTGTCTAGCGACATCATAACGACGCCAAGTAGTTAGAGCACTTAACATGCGTGAAGCTACTTGAGGATTGATGCTATTCAGATTGATAATCTGGTCAGCAAGATATTGATAACCTTGACCATTAGCAGCGTGAAAATGTAATGGATTAGCCTGACTAAAGGCACCGATTAAAGCCCTGACTCGATTAGGATTGCTGATATCGAAAGCAGAATGTTGCATTAAGTTTTGCACATTAGCAAAAGTATCAGCATGTGGGCTAGAGGCTTGCAGGGCAAACCATTTGTCTATGACTAGGGCTTCAGCTTGCCATAGCTGGTAAAAGTCAGTCAAGCATTGTTGTTTAGCGGGGTGTGCGCTGTTAACAATCACCGCTAAGGCGGCGACTTGATCGGTCATATTCTTTGCGTTGGTGAATTGTTGTTGCGCCCATTGTTGATATTCAGGAAGTTCTAAGCGACCTAAATAAGCCAAGCAGGTGTTTTTAATGCGACGACGACCAATAGCATCGGCACTAAATAGCCCCGACTCATCTTGATGATGCGCCTTATATAAGTTAGTAAACTGTGCTTGTAACTGTTCTGTTAATGAACAGATCACAAATTCACGAGCTTGATGAATGGCGACCACATCAATTACCGTCATTTGCTCGGCTAAATAGGTTTCTGACGGCAGGTTGAGTAATAACGACAAATACGATAAATCAGCCGGTTGTTGCGCCATGATTTGTTTAAACGCCTCAACAAGAATAGGGTTAAGCACTAAAGTACGTCCCTGATGTTGATCCTCGATTAAGTTGAAAATAATTTGGCTGGCGAGTTGCTGTCCTGCTTCCCAGCGATTGAAAGTATCGCTGTCATGACTTAATAAGAAAGCCAGTTCTTCAAGGCTACGCTCAAAAACTAGTTTAACGGGTGCTGAAAAACCTCTTAAGATAGAAATGATCGGACGTTGTGCTAGCGACTCAAAGCTAAAGCTTTGTTCAGTTTCTGTCAGTTGCAAAATAACTTCTGTGCCGGCTGCACTACCATCAGGATTAAGTAAGCCAACCTTAACAGGAATATGCAACGGTGCTTTATTAGTCTGTCCAGGTGTGTCTGGGCAATATTGGCTTAGTGTAAGAGTTAAGGTTTGGGTGTCTGCATCATAAGCTTGTTTTACGCTGATGACAGGTGTGCCAGCTTGTTCATACCAACGGCGAAATTGACTTAAGTCTATATTATTTGCGGCTTCCATCGCGCTAACAAAATCATCGCAAGTGACAGCTTGGCCATCATGACGTTCAAAATATAAGTCACTCCCTTTACGAAAACCTTCAGCACCTAGCAAGGTATGGATCATACGCACTACTTCAGCGCCTTTTTCATAGACGGTTAAGGTATAAAAATTATTAATTTCTATATAAGAGTCCGGTCGTATAGGATGAGCCATGGGGCCTGCATCTTCAGCAAACTGGCGGCTGCGCAGCATGTTGACATCTTCTATGCGTTTAACGGCCTTAGAAGTCTGGTCACCGGTAAATTCTTGATCACGAAATACCGTAAAGCCTTCTTTAAGGCTAAGCTGAAACCAGTCACGGCATGTAATACGATTACCCGTCCAGTTATGGAAATATTCATGTGCAATGACGCCTTCAATATGCTCATAATCACTGTCAGTCGCGGTATCAGGTCGTGCTAATACAAATTTAGTGTTGAAAACATTGAGGCCTTTATTTTCCATAGCGCCCATATTGAAATGACCCACAGCGACGATCATATATAAATCCAAATCATATTCACGGCCATAAACTTGCTCATCCCAATGCATGGCATTTTTAAGAGATTGCATAGCATGGTCGCATTTATCTAAATCATGAGCTTCGACAAAAATTTGTAAGCTGATCTTGCGATTTGAAAGCGTGATAAATTCATCTTCAATACACTCTAGTTGGCCTGCCACTAGTGCGAATAAATAACAGGGCTTGTTAAATGGGTCTTCCCAAGTGACCCAATGTTGGTTATCGGCCAAATCACCTTGAGCAATTTGATTGCCGTTTGAAAGCATCACAGGATAAAGACTTTTGTCGCCAACCAAGGTCGTGGTGAATTTGGCCATAACATCGGGACGATCTAAAAAGTAAGTGATCTTTCTAAAGCCTTCTGCTTCGCATTGCGTGCATAACATGCCGTTAGATAAATACAAGCCTTCTAAAGCTGTATTGGCTTTTGGATTAATGGTGTTTTCGATAGTCAGAATAAAACTGCGATGTTGCGGTAGATTATTAATAGTGAGGCTTTCTTCAGTTTGCAGGTAGTCTTGCTCGGTTAGTTCTTTATCATCATTAAGTACGACGCGCGTTAAAACTAAATTTTCACCGGCTAAAACTAGGGCGACATCACCGGTTTGGCTTTCGGGATTGCGTATTAAAGTTAAACGTGAAATAACCTGAGTATGTTCTTCAGCTAAGCTGAATTTTAAATCAACATTTTGAATGAGATAATCAGGTACGGTGTAATCTTTTAAGAAAATAGTCGCTGGATTAGTTGCTGTCATGTGTGTGCCTGTTGATTGGCTGCTTTTTAGCTGCGTGAATGGAAAGTAAGGCCCAGGCGCAAATTAAACTAACGCCGCCGAAGGGAGTGATAATGCCTAATATTTTTATATCCAGCAGTACCAATAAATATAAACTACCAGAAAATAAAACGATGCCGATAAACATCAAGTTGCCGGCCCATTTTAATAATTTAGAAGTGGGGGTATGGAGTAATGTCAGGCCTATGCCAATCAAACCTAAGGCATGCCACATTTGATAGCTGACGCCAGTTTGATAAATACTTAATTGCTCAGGGCTTAAGCTGGTTTTTAAAGCATGGGCACCAAAAGCTCCCATTGCTACGCCCACCAAAGCACTTAACGCACCTAATAATAAAAAAACAGATTTCATATTAGCGCTCTGTCAGTCTTGGAATGAGTTGTGCAAGGTTGCAAGGTCGAGTGCGGTGATCTAATTGTTCTTTAATAAGACTGTCCCAACCAGTACGACAGGCACTCGATGAGCCCGGCAAGCAGAACACATAAGTTGCATTGGCGACACCTGCCAAAGCACGAGATTGGATCGTTGAAGTTTTGATGTCTTGATAAGATAACATTCGAAAAGTTTCACCAAAGCCTTCTAAAACTTTATCGAGTAAAGGGGCGATAGCTTCAGGTGTGCCATCACGACCTGTCACGCCAGTGCCACCCGTACTAATAATGACCTGTATTTCAGTTTTAGCGATCCAATCTGAAACTACGGCACGAATTTGGTAAATATTGTCGGGTACTATTCTTTTTTCTAGTACATGATGCCCAGCTTCTATAGCGCGATCTGCTAAGGTTTTACCCGATACATCATCAGCCTCAGTGCGCGTATCAGAAACCACTAAAATGGCAATGTTTAAAGCTATGAATTCTCTATCAGTAGTCATGTTGTTATGTGTAGAATTTTATGTATTAACGTAAAAATTATTTGTAGGGTTGATGTGTTGCCCATCTGTAGGCCGGAATAAGACCACCCAAGCGTAGCGCGTGCTGGCGTTTCCGGCACCGGAGCAGAGCCTATGCCGGAAACGCTTTACTCGCTTTCGCTCGAAAAGCCTTATTCCGGCCTACAATTAATCACAAAGGTTAAATGTTGGCCTACGACTGAAGGGGTGGCAGATTCGATCAGTACATTGGTTTGTTCAAACGGGGCGAATGAATTCGCCCCTACAGGAACTTATCTTAACACAACAAATAAACCTTGATCGCCGCGCTGGATATTAATGAGTACTGCGCTATTAGGATTGACCGCACTCTTAAATTCATCCAGATTATGCACGCGATAGCGATTAGCAGAAACAATGACATCTCCGGGTCTTAAACCAACCATCCAAGCATAAGAGGCAGTATTGATTTTGTCGATACTAATACCTTCTAGCTGGTTTTTTGCAGTGGCACTTAATACCGTACCTTGTAATAAACGGTGTAACTTTTCACCAGCCACTTGCGTTAGTTCTGGTTTAGCGATAATAGCTGTGACGGCTTTTTTTTCTGTGCCGTGAAAATAGTCTATCGTAACCTTATCACCAATTTGCAATAAGCCTACTAGGTTGTTGATATCTTGACTATTATTAATGGGTTTATCATTAGCGCCGACAATAATATCACCTGGTTCTAAGCCTGCTTTAGCAGCGGGAGAATCATTTTCGATACGACTAATAGCCGCGCCATGTTGGGTTTCTAGATTAAAGGCATTCACTAAGTCAGGTGTTAAGTCTTGCGTAGTAACCCCAAGTAGACCTCGTTTAACGACCCCATGTTTCACTAATGCATCTTTAATGCTGTTGATCATATTGGAGGGAATAGCAAAGCCGATGCCAACATTGCCGCCAGTCGGTGCCAAAATGGCGGTATTCATACCAATGAGTTCACCGCGTAAATTAACCAATGCGCCGCCCGAATTGCCGGGATTAATAGAGGCATCTGTTTGAATAAAGTTTTCATACTTTTCTATGCCTAAACCAGAACGACCTAAAGCGCTGACGATACCGGAAGTAACCGTTTGCCCTAAACCAAAGGGATTGCCAATAGCGACTACAAAATCACCGACTTTAAGTAAGCTAGAATCTGCCATGGTTAATTGGCTTAAATTGTTAGACGGAATTTTAATCACCGCGACATCAGATTCAGGGTCAGTGCCAATGAGCTCGGCATTAAGTTGCCGTCCATCATGTAGTGTCACCATGATGGAGTCGGCTTTATCGATAACATGGTTGTTAGTTAAAACTAAGCCTTGCTTGCTATCGATAATAACGCCAGAACCCAAGCTATTTTTTTGTTGCTGCTGGCGCGACTGATTAGGTACATTAAAAAACTGCCTAAACACAGGGTCTTGCATTAAAGGATTTTCACTGACTTGAATATTCTTTGAAGTCGAGATGTTTACTACAGCCGGCATACTGCGTTCTAGCATAGGCGCTAAGGTTGGCAAGGCTTGAGTGCCATCAAAAGGCGGTAGTCCGGCTGCTAAAGTAAGTGTGGATATTGAAAAAAAAGCTAATAAAGCTAGCGACTTTAATAAGTGTATTTTCATCTTTAAGTGTCAAAGGTTAGTTAAACAGTTATAGATGACAATATAAGTGCAAAAATGTTTAAATCAAGGTTGAAATATTTTTGTGTTGATTATGTGAGTGCTTCAGTGGATTTATAGGTATTCAATAGAAGCATTGTGGTGACGGTCGTAAGGGCGTATTAAATACGCCCAACATTGAAAGTAAATGTTTTATAAGGGCGTATGCAATACGCCCCTACAAAAGCTTAACTTATTATCAATGATCAGCCACTTTAATTAGCCAGCCGGTTTTGTCATCACAACCTAATACCGCTTTAGCGCCAACATCAATACGAACAAATTCACCGGTCAATTCTGCAGGTAGTTGGGCTTTAATTTTATGGAAAGTGCTGGTGGATTCTAATTCAAAAGCTAAAGGCTGTTTTTTTGCCGTTAAGGTAATAGTAGTGGGGTCTACCCAAGCAGAAATTTTGATAATAAACTCAGACTTAGGCGCTACTTCAATATTATCTGGTGCTTTATAAGCGGGTAAATTAAAATCAGTAAAACGAGGTTTTTTGCAGGCTTTTTCTAATTCTTCTGGGCTATAAGCTAAAGCTTGACCGCTTAAAGCGACAAGTGCTACCAATATCGCTGATTTTAATAGATGTTTCATGTTCATGGTTATTCCTCAATCTAAGGTTTGATGTTATTTTTATGTAACCTAGTAATACAGTGGGTTACTTTAGATATATTT
>QVQD01000172.1 GCA_003584875.1 Methylococcales bacterium | reverse complement strand
GTAGGGGCGACAGATTCGCCCAGTACATTAGTATGATTTTACGTGGCGAATCTGTCGCCCCTATAATTAATGCTAATGCCGACTGAAACGTTTAGATGTTTGAATAACTTTGAAACGTAAGTGACGGGGTTATAAACCCCGTTATGCTTTGGGTTTGTCTGGCTTATAAAAATTATGTAGCACTTTATTCTGTAGGGGCGACAGATTCGCCCAGTACATTAGTATGATTTTACGTGGCGAATCTGTCGCCCCTATAATTAATGCTAATGCCGACTGAAACGTTTAGATGTTTGAATAACTTTGAAACGTAAGTGACGGGGTTATAAACCCCGTTATGCTTTGGGTTTGTCTGGCTTATAAAAATTATGTAGCACTTTATTCTGTAGGGGCGACAGATTCGCCCAGTACATTAGTATGATTTTACGTGGCGAATCTGTCGCCCCTACAATTAATGCTAATAACGACTGAAACGTTTAGATGTTTGAATAACTTTGAAACGTAAGTAACGGGGTTATAAATCCCATTATGCTTTGGGTTTGTCTGGCTTATAAAAATTATGTAGCACTTTATTCTGTAGGGGCGAATTCATTCGCCCAACATCGAAAGTCCAATGTTATAGAGCTTATTTTATAAGGGCGTATGCAATACGCCCCTACGATCTTCACCACAATGTTATCGTTCCCACTTCGTAGGAAACTTGTTTAGATAGCTCTGCTTAATGTGTCTGCATAGAGCATAGTTGATCATGATAACTAACTGGTTTCACAGTGATATGAACAAAAACAAGCGCTTATTACGCCACGCTTAGGCTATAATAACGTCCAGTCATTATGCTAGTGCTGTTTATTGTTATTTTAAAATAGGTTTATGCTGCTAAAGTGCGGGTTCTCATTAGAGAACAAGACCATCCTTAACCTGGGCTTAATATTTGGATAGTCTTAACTGACATAAAAAGTGAGAAAATAATATGCATCAACCCTATAAAGTCATGCATGGCAAACCCTATCCGTCAGGGTCTAAATTCAATTCTAAAGGCGTTAATTTTTCTATTTTCAGCCGCCATGCCGAGCAGGTGGAGCTTTTGTTGTTTGAAAGCGCTGATTGTGACGAGCCTTTTCAAATCATTAAGTTGCAAGAAGACGTAAATCGTACTTTTTTTTCTTGGCATGTTTATGTCAGTCATTTGCCTGCGGGTGTTTGGTATGTTTGGCGTATGGATGGCCCTGGTCATACTCGTGATTCTGGTTTTCGTTTTGAAAAAGAAAAACATTTATTAGACCCTTGGGCTTGTGCCGTTAGTCAAAAACGCTGGGATCGTAAGGTTGCTTGTAAGCCGGGTGATAATAGCAAAACGGCTATGCGTTGTATGGTGGTTGATGATAGCTATAACTGGGAAGGTGATGTGCCTTTAGCCGTTCGTAGCGAAAAAACTATCCTATACGAATTACATGTGGGCGGCTTTACTCGACATCCTTCTTCAAAAGTCACTCATCCAGGTACTTTTTCGGGTTTGATTGAAAAAATACCTTATCTACAGCAACTAGGCATTACTCATGTTGAGTTATTGCCAGTGATGGCTTTCGATGAGCAAGATGTTCCAAGCAATACCTTTGATTTAGGACTTAGAAACTATTGGGGTTATAGCACCCATAGCTTTTTTAGTCCGCATCCTGGCTATTGCGTGACTCCTGAGCAGGGCACGCATGTACAAGAGTTTCGTGACTTAGTTAAAGCATTACATAAAGCCGGTATCGGCGTCATCATGGATGTGGTCTTTAATCATACCTCAGAGGCGGGTTCAGATGGCCCGGTCATTAGTTTTAGAGGCATCGGTGGTAAATCTTTTTATCATTTGGACCCTAATGATAAAAGCATATTGCGAGATTATACCGGCTGCGGTAATACCGTTAACGCTAACCATCCCTTAGTTGCTCGATTTATTATTAGCTGCCTTGAATATTGGGTTAGGGAAATGCATGTCGATGGTTTTCGTTTTGATTTAGCCAGTGCTATGGCTAGAGGCGAAAATGGTGAGGTTTTGCAAGATCCACCAGTGCTTTGGGGTATCGAGTTATCAGAGCAACTCATTAAAACCAAGTTAATTGCCGAAGCTTGGGATGCTGCAGGTCTTTATCAAGTGGGTAGTTTTCCTGGGTATCGCTGGGCAGAATGGAACGGTCGTTATCGAGATATCGTTAGGCAATTTGTTCGCGGTGATAAAGGCTTGCTTTCTGAGCTAGCTACACGGATTAGTGGTAGTAGCGATCTGTATGAGTATCAAGGACGCTTGCCTATTAATAGTATTAATTTTGTGACCTGCCATGACGGCTTCACTTTGCATGATTTGTTTAGTTATAACCAAAAACATAATGAAGCGAATGGTGAAGATAACCGAGATGGCTGTAGTAATAATTTAAGTTATAACAGCGGTGTTGAAGGTGATACCGATAATGCTGAAATTGTGGCATTACGTAAGAAGCAGGCCAAAAATGTATTTGCTATCCTATTACTTAGCCAAGGTGTACCCATGTTATTAGCCGGAGACGAGCTATTGCATAGTCAAAAGGGCAACAATAATGGCTACTGCCAAAATAATGACTTAAGTTGGATAGACTGGAATCTTACCGAAACAAATGCAGATCATTTACGTTTTGTTCAGTTGATGGTTGCTTTGCGTAAACGTCATCCCGCTATTATGCGACGTCGATTTTTAACCGGCCGAAGTATTGATGAGCATCATCTTCCCGATATCGTTTGGCATGGCTCAGAACTTAATCAGCCCTTATGGTTAGATCATGATGCTAGGCTTTTGGCGTTTACGTTGGCCAGTACTGATCATGAAGAGTCTGATTTGCATATCGTCATGAATATGTCTGATGAAATGATAGCGGTAAAGCTCCCTGAAATAGAGGCTAAAAAGTGGTGTGTTGCAGTTGATACCTCAAAACAATCACCGAATGATATTATTCTTCCCGAGCATCAAAAAACCTATGAAGAAACTCACTACCAGGTGAATAATAAATCGGTGCTTATTTTAGAAAGTGTTACTGTCAAGTCTCGTTCTATTTAGGATTTTATTTTAGTGACGAGTAACCTTATTAAGTTGTGAAAAATGGTTTAACCTATGTTTCTTGATTATCTTGCAAGGGCTGGGAGGATAAATAGCATGGATATTGACAAATTGAATGATGAGCATGGGCTGAAAGGCCAGTTGACGTTTATCAAAGGCAAGGGTGAATTTCCATTTATTTCCATCCAAAATAAAAGCGCTACCGCTATTATTTCTTTATATGCTGGGCAAGTGATCTCGTTTAAGCCACACTCTGAAGCAGAAGATCTATTGTTTCTTAGTCAAAAAGCTTTCTATGAAGACGGCAGAGCAATTCGAGGTGGAATTCCAGTTTGTTGGCCTTGGTTTGGCTCTAATTTTAGAGGTTGTGACTTACCCGATCATGGCTTTGTGCGTAACGGTTTGTGGGATGTCGTCAAAACAGTAGCCGTTTCTGAATCAGAAACCCTGATTACCTTACGCTTCAAATATAATCCTAATCGGGCAGACTGCTGGCCAAATATATTTATTTTAGAGCTTGATATTTCTGTGGGCGAATCATTAACACTTAATTTGGCGACACATAATATAGGTCGAAAAACATTTTATGTAACTCAAGCACTGCATGCTTATTTCCTTGTTGGCGATATACATAAAGTGGCAGTTTTAGGTTTAGAGGAAAGCTATTATCTTGATAAATTGGATAATGATCAGCAAAAATACCAAGATGATGTTGTAACAGTGCCATTCGAAGTTGATCGAGTCTACAAAGATGTCAGTAGCGAGTTAACCATAACTGACCCTATATTTAATCGTAATATTGTAGTGACCTCTAATCATTCCAAAACAGCCATTGTATGGAATCCAGGCCGAAATGTTTCTGCTCACATAGTTGATTTAAAGCCAGAGGATTACAAGCGTTTTATTTGCCTAGAAGCCGGTAATGTCGTTGTTGATATCCTCTCGATTCAACCTGATAGTTCTGTAATGCTTACGGTTAATTACAAAATACAACCTCATAAGCGCATCAATCAAAGCACTCAATGAATAAGCTCAATGTCTTATTGATCGAACAGGATCCTAATATCACATCGTTAGAAAATGAGCTTAAGGCAATAGGCTTTATTTATTTAAAAACGCAATATGACTCAACTTTTTTAAGGTTGGTTAAAGATATTGTGCCCAATATTATTATTTTTAATTTAGATATTTGTTCTAATACTTTGTTCTCTGATTTGAAAACGCTTAATCAGCAATCCGCATTACCGATCATTATATTTACCCGAGACAGCCATGTAGGTACGATAGAGTTAGCGATTAAAGCTGATGTTTGTGCATTTATAGTGGGCGACTCTGAATATAAAAGGCTAGCTAGCATTATCAATGTTGCTATGGCTAGATTTCAACATCAACAATTACTAAAAGCTGCATTAGAGGAAGCGTGTGCAAAGCTTGAAGATAGAAAGTTAATCGATAGAGCTAAAGCTATTTTAATCAAAACCCAAAACTTTACTGAAGATGAGGCTTATCACACCTTGAGAAAGCTCGCTATGGATAGGAATATTAGTTTGGGTGAAATGGCAAAGAACGTGCTTGCCATGTCGGAACTGTTTAAATAATAAGCAAACACTATGAAAACGTTTATTAAAGTCACTGAAATATGGGTTCCCGATAAACAGCGCACTCATTTAGAGTTTGGTTCTGGTTTATATGGTGGCTTAGTTGAATTTAAGGCTGCCAGCGAACAACAACAGTTTGCTTATAATGAAGGTTTGCCGGGTAAAGCTTGGGCTGAAGGACGGCCGCTAGTTCTAAAAGAATTTGAGCAGTCTTACTTTAAACGTACTGCTGCCGCTAAAGCAGTGGGATTAACTTGTGGCATTGCTATTCCCGTGTTCTCGGGTGATTTTCTACTCGCTGTGGTAGTGTTCTTATGTGCTGATGATGAACATCATGCGGGAGCTATCGAAGTTTGGAGTAATCAACGCAGTTCAGAGCAGTCTTTGACAGTTATCGACGGTTATTACGGTAGTTTGCACCATTTTGAACAGATCTCCAGAGATATTAATGTTGCTAAAGATCAAGGTCTTGCCGGTTTGGCATGGGCTCAAGGTTTGCCCGTATTGATCGATGATATTAGTAAAGCCGATAGTTTTATCAGGGCTGATGATGCTGAGCAGGCAGGTATTACCATGGGTATTGGTATTCCTGTTTCTGATAGTCTTAGTGCGTCTTATATCATGACTTTTCTGTCTGCAAAAGCCACACCTCTGGCTAAACGTATTCAAATTTGGGTGCCAGATCTACAAGGTGAGCAGCTTATTTGTCTTGAAGGCTACAGTAAAAACCCAAATGAACTCGCTCAACTATTTGAAACGACTACAGTGACTAAGGGCGTAGGAGCATTGGGGCGTGTTTGGTTAACAGGTATGCCGGTCATTACGGGTGATCATGAGCTAGATTACAATCCCGAACTGATTAGTTTGAGTAGCATGCTTGCGATACCTGTTATAGAGCAAGGTCGTTTAAAGGCGATCGTCAGTTTTTTATTTTGAATTTAGGCTAGCGATAAAGCAGTTGTGCTTGTTTTGTGCTGATGAGCGGTACATTTTACAGCGTTGGGGCGTCCCTAAATTACGATAGATTTTTTTTGCCCACCGCTTAAATCACCAAATCATGGCAAGCGATGAAGCTTTTTGTACGCCTGTGTGAAGGATTGATGGGTTACTGCTCTCGCCGATTAATAACCACATTAATGCTTGGTGTGTTATACAATAGTAAAACTTTGAACGGAGTGGAGAAATAATCATGACTCAAGTAGCTATAAGACAATCAGGGGGAGCAACTATCATTAGCTTACCTAAAGTCATTTTAAACACACTACATTTACAAGTAGGTTCGACATTAGAGCTTACCTTAGAAAATAATAAAATCATCCTAAGCCCCATCAATCAAGAACTTAGTTTGGAAGATTTATTAGTGGGCAGTCCTCAATCAGCGTTAAGGTTGAATGAAGAAGATCAGCAGTGGTTAAACATGCCGGCTAGAGGTAAGGAAGTTTAATGATCTTTATTCCTGAGCAAGGCGACATAATTTGGTTAAGTTTTGACCCAAGCAGTGGTAAAGAAATCATCAAACGCCGCCCTGCTTATGTGATTTCCAGAAAATTGTTTAATGAGCATACAGGACTGGCTTTGGTCGCGCCCATTAGCAGCACGATTCGCGGCATTAAGTTGGAAGTGGTGTTGGATGATGGCCTGAATACGCAGGGCGCAATTTTGATACATCAAGTTAAATCGCTGGATTTTATTGAACGCGAAGCCAATTTTATCGAACATGTTTCCCAAGCAACTATTGAGCAGGTAAAAGCCTTGCTCAAAGTCATTATGGATTAGCCGATCAACTAATTACTTCCTTATCTATTTAAGTTACGACTGAATACCATTCGTTACGAATTTAGCAAATAGCTTCGATGAAACGCAGTGGAACCGAGAAAATCGAACGGCCATACGGCGGTTTAATTTATACGGAATATTTGCGTAGGGTGGATTCGCGCTAGAGACTGTGAAAGTATTTTTCATAATCATCGAAAACGATCTCATTTACCTCGAATACTTCCTCATTCCAACCTTGACTGCCCAAAGTTACGGATTTGTAGGGGCGACAGATTCGCCCTGTATCTTGAAACATCGGATTGCTGGGCGAATCTGTCGCCCCTACGGTGATTTTTATCGTTTCCACGCCGATAAGAAACTTGTGTAGATAATACCTATGCCCTACAGGTGAAACATTTTTTACTTTGGCAATTACTAATGTATTAAAGACCACTTATAAATTAATGAATACTTTCACAGTCTCGCTAGCAATCCACCAGATACGGAACGATAAACTAACCCTCACTTGTATGCTTCTTCGTGAGTTTTTTGTTCGATTGTTTTCGATATTACGTGTGTGTGGCGGTTTGCTGTCGCAAAGCTTGTTAGTCTGTGATCAAACCTTTTTGGTGCATAAGTTCGCATTTAATGCCCATTATTAGTGCGGAATTTAAAGCTAAAGAGTCTTGTGGTCATCCTTAAAGAATACAGCCCCCGTAGTTTTCTTGTATAACTGATTGTATTTATGGCTATTTAAATATAATTTTTCTATTTTAATATTTTGGCATGTGTTGTGCTATAGTATTAAGCAGAGGCTAGTTAAAGCTAGCTAAACACTAAGCTCAATGTTGAGCAATCTGACAAAGGCGTCGGCTAAATCGTTATGTTTACGAACATTCGATTTGCGGCGTTTTTTTTTTGCCTAAAATTTACTACGGGATAAAGCCATCATGAACCTACCGTCAAAATTAACCATAAAAAAATCACTTACAGTGATCACTACGATAACGGCACTCAGTCTTAGTTTTTCTGGCTCGGTGCTGGCTATCGAAAAACTGGAAAAAGAAACTATCAAGCTAGGCTTTATTAAATTAACCGATATGGCACCGTTAGCCGTTGCTTATGAAAAAGGTTATTTTGATGAAGAAGGTCTTTCTGTCCAGCTTGAGGCACAGGCTAACTGGAAGGTTTTATTAGATCGTGTTATTAGTGGTGAATTAGACGGCGCCCATATGTTAGCGACTTTGCCTTTTGGAACGGCCATTGGTTATGGCACTAAAGCAGATATTGTGAGTGCTTTTACTATGACTTTAAATGGTGATGCGATTACGGTCTCTAATGAGATCTGGAAGCAAATGAAGGAGCAAGTGCCTTTAAAAGATGGAAAACCAGTACATCCTATTAAAGCCGATGCATTAAAGCCTGTTATTGAAAAATTTAAAAGTGCAGGCAAGCCTTTCAATATGGCCATGACTTTCCCAGTCGGCACTCACAACATGAAATTACGTTACTGGTTAGCGGCGGGTGGTATTAAGCCTGGTTATTATTCGCCGCCTGAAGATACTTCTGGTCAGATAGATGCAGATGCTTTGTTATCAGTAACTCCGCCACCACAAATGCCTGCGACTATGGATTCTGGGACGATTGCCGGTTATTGCGTAGGTGAGCCTTGGAATCAACAAGCTGTTATTAAAGGCATTGGTGTGCCTGTGATCAGTGATTATGAGTTGATGAAAAACAGTCCAGAAAAAATCTTTGGTGTGACTAAAGATTTTGCTGAAAAAAATCCTAAGACTCATTTGGCGATCATTAAAGCCTTGATACGTGCTTCGATGTGGTTGGATGCAGAAAATAATAAGAATCGTAATGAAGGCGTGGAAATGCTCTCGCAAAAACAGTATGTGGGTGCAGATTATGATGTGATCGCTAACAGCATGAATGGAACCTTTGAGTATGAAAAAGGTGATAAACGCTCGTTAGCTGATTTTAATGTTTTCTCTCGTCATAACGGTTCTTATCCTTATTACAGTGATGCCATTTGGAGTTTAACGCAAATGCGTCGTTGGGGACAAATCAACGAACAAAAATCAGATGCTTGGTATTTAGAAACGGCTAAAAAAGTTTATAGACCCGATGTCTTTATGGCAGCAGCGAAGGCGCTTATTGCAGAAGGTAAAGCTAAAGCCAGTGATTTTCCCGCTGAAAATGAAACTGGCTTTAAAGCGCCTAGTGCAGATTATATTGATGGCATTGTCTTTAACAGTGCCAAACCGAATGAATATCTGAACCAATTTGCTATCGGCCTTAAAGGCAAACAAAAAGTAGTCGGTGGCAAAGTGATCGAATAACACGTATTTATAAAGGCCAGTATTAAGTCGGGTTGTTGACTCGCCCGACCTGCACATTTAAAGGTAGAGATTATGTATAAGCAACTCATTAAATTTTTCAATATCACCGGTTTAACTTGGTTTGTGCCTTTGGTTAGAATTGCCGCTGGTGAAAATCCTGCATTACAAATTCGTCAGTTGTTTTTGATTATGGGCGTGCCGATTATCGCTTTTGCTCTGTTTCTAGGGCTTTGGAATGTGTCTGCCTCTAGGGTTACTACCAGTTTGGGTGCTATTCCTGGTCCTGTTGCCGTCTGGCAAGAGGCCTCTGGATTAGTGGCTGAACATGTTTCAGAAAGAGCTAAACAAACTGCTTTCTATCAACGTCAGCAACAACGTAATCAACAAACCTTGGCTGAAAATCCAGCGGCTGAAATTAAGATTCGTCCCTACAATGGACAAGCCACTTATTTTGATAAGATTTTTACCAGCCTGTACACGGTGTTTGCAGGTTTTATTATCGCGACTTTGATTGCGGTGCCTTTAGGTCTGCTTTGCGGTATGAGTCCTGTGGTTAATACGGCTATTAATCCACTGATTCAAATTTTTAAACCCGTTTCGCCACTCGCTTGGCTGCCAATTGTGACGCTGGTAGTGAGTGCTGTTTATGTCACCACGCCTGAGTCATGGTTTGAAAAATCTTTTATAACCTCAGCGATTACCGTAACGCTCTGCTCTTTATGGCCGACCTTGATTAATACCGCTATAGGGGTTTCGTCTATTGATAAAGATTTGGTTAATGTCGCCAAAGTCTTACGCCTAAATTGGACGACTCAAATTAGAAAAATCATTTTGCCATCGGCTTTACCTTTTATCTTTACAGGGATGCGTTTGTCATTGGGCGTGGGTTGGATGGTGTTGATTGCAGCCGAGATGCTCGCGCAAAATCCTGGGCTAGGTAAGTTTATTTGGGATGAGTTTCAAAATGGTAGCTCAAACTCCTTAGGAAGAATCATAGTGGCGGTTTTCACTATTGGCATTATCGGTTTTATTTTGGATAGGATTATGCAGTCCTTTCAAAAAGTTTTCTCATTCGGTAGAGAGCTTTAATCAGGAGCTAGATATGTCAGTCTTAAAATATAAAGTCATGGAGTTAAATGAAAGTATGGCGCCGTCATTACCTGCAAATGAAGCACAATTACCGTTAGTGGAATTAAAGAATGTGTCTAAAGGCTATGGCGATACCTCCATCCTTAAAAACATTAATTTGACTGTTAACGAGGGCGAATTTATAGCTATCGTTGGCTTCTCTGGTAGTGGCAAAAGTACACTCATTTCATTGATAGCGGGTTTGATATCAGCCGATAGTGGCGAAGTCTTAAAACAGGGAGAAGCTATTACTGGGCCAGGACCAGATCGAGGTGTGGTTTTTCAAAATTATTCTTTGATGCCATGGCTCAGTGTGTATGAAAACGTAGCTTTAGCGGTAGATGCACTCTTTAAAGACTGGACGCCTTCGCAACGTAGAGAGCATGCCGAAAAATATATTCGCATGGTGAATTTAGGTGCGGCTATGGATAAGAAGCCCGCTGAATTGTCGGGGGGTATGCGTCAACGTGTTAATGTCGCCAGAGCTCTGGCGGCTAGTCCTGACATTTTATTATTAGATGAACCACTGAGTGCCTTAGATGCCTTAACGCGTGGTAATTTGCAGGATGAGATCTTACAGATTTGGGCACAAGAAAAGAAAACAGTCATATTGATTACCAATGATGTCGATGAAGCGATTTATATGGCTGATCGAGTCATCCCTTTAAATCCAGGGCCAGACGCTACTTTTGGTCCAGACTTCCTGATTAATATTGAACGGCCTCGCGATAGAACCGCCTTAAATCATAACGAAGAGTTTAAGAAGTGCCGCGCTGAAATCACTCAGTATCTGATGGCGATGGGTATGGAAAAAACTCAGCAAGCGAGTTCGGATAGCGTCGCGTTACCAGAGGCTCTACCCAATACGCATCATGAATGGCAACAAGGTGTTCCTTCAGTAAAGTCCAAACAAGATGATTTAGGCAGACCGCGTTATGTAGACTTTTCACAGCTATCAAAAAGCTATCCGACGCCTGATGGCAATAGCACGGTGAAAGTGGTTGATGGCTTTGACCTGAAAATAAAAAAAGGTGAGTTTATCTCTATTATTGGTCATTCAGGTTGCGGTAAGTCAACGGTATTATCAATGACAGCTGGCTTAAACAGCATCTCTGAAGGCGTTATTGTTTTAGATAATCGAGAAATAGATGCCGCAGGACCTGATCGTGGTGTGGTGTTTCAAGCACCTAGTTTGTTCCCTTGGCTCAGTGCTTTTGAAAATGTCTCCTTGGGTGTCGATAAAGTTTATCCGCATATTAGTCACTCTGAACGCAATGATATTGTTGAATATTATTTAACGCGTGTCGGTTTGGCTGATGCTCTGCATAAGAAAGCTGCCGAAATGTCTAACGGTATGCGTCAAAGAGTCGGTATCGCAAGAGCCTTTGCTTTGTCACCTAAGTTGCTGTTACTCGATGAACCCTTTGGTATGTTGGATTCATTAACGCGCTGGGAATTACAAGCCGTACTCATGGAAGTCTGGGAACGTACTCAAGTTACCGCTATCGTGGTCACTCATGATGTTGATGAAGCCATTTTATTGTCTGATCGGGTGGTGATGATGACCAATGGCCCTCATGCCAAAATTGGCAAAATAGAGACTATTGATTTACCTAGGCCTCGCACTCGTAAAGCCTTATTGGCGCATCCTGATTATTATAAATATCGAGAAAGCATACTCACTTTTTTAGCGGAATGTGATCGTGCGCATTAATTGTTATTTATTTAAACAAAGATTTTTAATTCAAATTTAGGGGGCTTTATGCTCAAACAACAACTAAAAAATCCATTATCTGCAGTTTTGTTATCGATGTCATTTATGAGTCCAGTTGCATTGGCAGATATGACGCAAGATATTGAGAATGCACTTAACTTTTATCATTATGGTAAAAATGGCGCGATAAAATTTGATCTTAATACTCGTTTTGAAGATGTTAATCAAGATAATGTGAGAAGCCCTGCACTTAATGGTAAATATCTGGCTGCTTCAAAACAACCCGCAACTGCCAATGCTGTTACTTCAAGATTACGATTAGGTCTGTTGTCACCTGTATATCATGGTATACAAGGTTATGCTGAATATCAGGGGCTTTACGTTATGGATTCGGATTATAACAGCTCTCTTAATGGTAAAAGCCAATATTCAACCATCAAAGATCCTGATGTTAATGAGCTGGGTCAGTTATGGCTTAGCTATGCCGGAGTTCCTGATACTTTAATAAAAGGCGGACGTCAACGTATCAAGTTAGATGATGATCGTTTTATTGGTAACGTCGGCTGGCGCCAGATAGAGCAAACTTATGATTCAGTATTGATTACTCATAATAATCAACAATTATTTGGTTTGACTGTTAATGCGGGTTATATCGGCAATGTAAAAACGTTTACTTCCACTAATGCTAGTATTAATGCACCTATATTAAATGTTAGTTATAAGTTAGGTGATTTTGGCAACCTAGTCGGGTATGGATATTGGTTGGGATACACAGATCCGGCCTATTATGCGAACTCTAATAAAACCTTTGGTTTACGTTTAAGTAATTATCAAAAACCTGGGGACGCCCTTAAAGTCTCAGATAATTTAGGCGTACTTTATACGGCAGAGTGGGGCATTCAATCGGATTATATGAATAGTCCACAGCACTATACTGAAAACCGTTACAACGTTATGGGTGGATTGACCGCTTTTAATGTCACCTTACAAGGTGCGATGGAGCAAAAGGATGGTATTGGTAAAAATAAAACCTTTATTACTCCATTAGGAACTAATCATGCTTTTCAAGGCTGGGCTGATATCTTTTTGGTGACACCAGATAATGGTATTCGAGATATCTTTGGCACCTTAAGTACTAACTTTAATAATGGCAGTGTGGCTTTAACGGGCGTTTATCATGATTTTTATAATGATACCGGTAGTATTCATTATGGTAATGAATGGGATTTTATGGTTACCAAAAAATTTGGTAAGCATTACACATTATTGACAAGTTACGCTTATTACAATGCCGATCATTTTGATACGGATACTCAGAAAATATGGGTGTCGGGCAATATAAGTTTTTAAGTTTAGGATTAAGTTACAGATAGTAAATTAGCATTAATGAGTACCCGAGGTTGGACATGAGCATAAAAAAAACATTGGTAGTTATTGGTAATGGCATGGTTGGACAGCATTTTCTGGCTAGTCTGGTCGAAAGTCCTATTAAAGAGGATTATGACATTGTTACTTTTTGCGAAGAACCCAGAGCGGCTTATGACCGTGTCCATCTTTCTTCGTTTTTCTCAGGTAAAAGCGCTGAAGACTTATCATTAGTTGAACCCGGTTTTTTTGAGAAACATGACATCACCGTGCACTTGGGTGATAAGGCCGTTAAGATTTATCGTCATTCTAAAATAGTGATCTCTGAAAAAGGTGTTTCTATTCATTATGACAAGCTCGTGCTGGCGACAGGCTCCTTTCCCTTTGTGCCACCTGTTCCTGGACATGATCGAGCCCAATGTTTGGTTTATCGTACCATTGAAGATTTAGAGGCGATGCAAGCTGCCGCTAAAACTAGCAAAGTCGGCGTTGTGGTTGGCGGTGGTTTATTAGGCTTAGAAGCGGCTAAGGCTTTAAAAGATTTAGGACTGCAAACACATGTCGTTGAATTTGCACCACGATTGATGGCGGTACAACTCGATGATGCTGGCGGCGCCCTGTTACGCAGCAAGATTGAAGCTTTAGGTGTCACGGTACATACCAGTAAAAATACCAGTTTGATTACTGATGGTGAGCACTGTGTGAACAAAATGTGCTTTGCCGATGGTGAAGAATTAGAAACAGATGTGATTTTATTCTCGGCGGGTATTCGTCCTCGTGATGATATCGCCAGAGATTGTGCGCTTGAAGTAGGCCCTCGTGGTGGCATTGTCATTAATAATCAATGCCAAACCTCAGATCCTAATATCTATGCGATCGGTGAATGTGCGCTGTGGAATGGCATGATCTACGGTTTAGTTGCCCCGGGTTATGCTATGGCGCGAACTGTGGTTGCTGATTTGGCAGGCACTGAGGCTAGCTTTACGGGTGCTGATATGAGCACTAAATTAAAATTGATGGGTGTCGATGTCGCGAGTATTGGTGATGCACATGCTAATACACCGGGTGCCTTAGTGTATACCTATCAAAACGGTGATAGTGGCGTCTATAAACGCTTAGTCGTTAGCCAAGATAAGAAACAATTACTCGGTGCGGTCTTGGTGGGCGATGCCTCCGCTTATGGGACTTTGTTGCAATATTGCTTAAATGGTATTCAACTTCCTGAAAATCCCGATACACTGATTTTACCCTCGCGTTCTGATGAGCCAGTGGCTTTAGGTGCAGATGCCTTGCCAGCTTCAGCGCAAATCTGTTCGTGTTATGACGTCACTAAAGGTCAGATTTGTAGCGCGATTAATGCAGGTTGCACTAGCTTAGATGGCTTAAAGTCAGAAACTAAAGCGGCGACGGGTTGTGGCGGTTGCGCCTCTTTACTTAAGTCAGTATTGAACTCAGAACTAGCTAAACAAGGCTACGAAGTGAATACCGATCTCTGCGAACATTTTGCTTATACAAGGCAAGATTTATATACCTTGATTCGGGTAGAACAGATTAAAACTTTTGCGGATTTACTGGCACGATATGGCAAAGGTAAGGGCTGTGAGATTTGTAAACCTACGGTAGGTTCTATCTTAGCGTCTTGTTGGAATGACTATATTCTGAAAACAGAACACGCGTCCTTACAAGATACCAATGATAACTATCTAGCCAATATGCAAAAAGATGGAACTTATTCAGTTGTGCCACGTATTGCGGGCGGTGAGATCAGTCCTGATATGTTGATAGCCTTAGGACAGGTCGGTAAGAAATATAAGCTTTATACTAAAATTACCGGTGGTCAGCGTGTCGATTTATTCGGTGCGCGAGTTGATCAACTGCCGCCGATTTGGAAAGAACTGATTGATGCTGGTTTTGAGTCAGGTCATGCCTATGGTAAATCTCTACGCACAGTGAAATCTTGTGTGGGTAGTAATTGGTGTCGTTATGGTGTTGATGACAGTGTTGGTTTAGCTATTGAATTAGAAAATCGATATAAAGGCTTGCGATCGCCTCATAAAATCAAATTTGCAGTTTCTGGATGTACACGCGAATGTGCAGAGGCACAGAGTAAAGATGTCGGCATTATCGCTACTGAAAATGGTTGGAATCTTTATGTTTGTGGTAATGGTGGCATGAAACCACGTCATGCTGATTTGTTCGCCACAGGCTTAGATAAGGCCACATTGATTCAATATATCGATCGATTTCTGTCTTTTTATGTACGCAGTGCAGATCGTCTGCAACGAACCTCGGTGTGGATGGAAAACATGGAAGGCGGTTTGGATTATTTAAAGTCGGTGGTCATAGAGGACAAGCTAGGCTTATGTGAGCAATTAGAACAGCAAATGCAATTAGTCATTGATACTTATCAGTGTGAATGGAAAACCACGATTGAAGATGAATCCAAGCTCAAACGTTTTCGTCATTTTGTTAATAGTGAGCAAAGCGATGATAACCTGGTTTTTGTTGAAGAACGTGGCCAAATTCGCCCCGCTGATGAACAAGAACGAAAACATTTTAAACTCGTGGAGGTAGCGTAATGTCTGCTTGGCAAACAGTTTGTCAGCTTGATGATTTACAAGCTGATTCGGGAGTTTGTGCCTTAGTTTCAGGCGTACAGATTGCGTTGTTTTATATGCCCCAAGAGTCGGTGGTTTATGCTCTGAGTAATTATGATCCTATTGGACAAGCCAACGTATTATCAAGAGGTATTCTAGGTGATATTAACGACCAGCCGGTAGTCGCCTCGCCTTTATATAAACAGCATTTTAATCTGAATACTGGCATTTGCTTGGAAGATGAAACTATAAGCCTAGCCGTTTATCCGGTACGCATAGTCAATGACAGCGTACAAATTAGCGTGACGGAAACACAATGAGTATTCATTCTTTAGAGTATTTATTTTATCGTTTCCACGCTTCGCGTAACTGCCTACAGTTAAACTTATTGTAGACCGGAATAAGGCTTACGAACGACAGCGAGAAAAGCGTTTCCGGCATCTGCAGGGCTCCTGTGCCGGAAACGCCAACACAATGGGATGCAACTAACTCAGCAAGATCTTATGAAACGCTTAATAACAAGCAATCAAACTAGGAACGAATTGTGAAACAACGATTAGTGGTGATTGGTAATGGCATGGCGGGTATGCGTACCGTTGAAGAGTTATTATCAGCCGCACCTACAAAATATGACATTACCGTATTTGGCGACGAACCTTATGGCAACTACAATCGCATCATGTTGTCGTCGGTGCTATGTGGTGAAAAAAGCTTAGACGATATAGTCATTAATAGTCGTCAATGGTATATCGAGCAAGGAATCACTTTACACGCGGGCGTTGATAAAGCCGTGGTACGTATCGATCGAAAACATAAAAAAGTCCATGCACAAGATGGTACGGTTGCAGCCTATGATCGCTTATTAATCGCTACCGGATCTAAAGCCGTTATTGCAGAGATTCCTGGAAATAATTTACAAGGTGTTATTAGCTTTAGAGATATTTTGGATGTTAAAAAAATGCTCAGTTACAGTCGTAGCCATCAACATGCCGTAGTATTAGGCGGCGGCTTATTAGGTTTAGAAGCGGCCAATGGTTTAGTTTTAAGAGGCATGGATGTCACAGTGATACATAACAACGAAGTCTTGCTCAATCGGCAGATGGATAAACCGGCGGGTGCTTTGTTACAAACCCAGTTAGAACAACGCGGCTTAAAGTTTAAGATGGCTGCTAAACTTAAAAGCTTAGAGGGCGATGCCCAAGGGCACATCACTCACGTTTGTTTTGCGGACGGCAGCCAAATAGCCTGTGATTTGTTTATTATGGCGATCGGCGTCCGCCCCAATATGACCTTAGCTCAGGATTCCGGACTTTATTGCGAACGCGGTATCGTGGTCAATGACACTTTACAAAGTTACGATCCGAGTATTTACGCGGTGGGTGAATGTATCCAACATCGTGGTGATACCTTTGGTTTAGTTGCGCCCTTGTTTGAACAAGCAAAGGTGTGTGCCAATCATTTAAGTGCTCATGGTGTTGCTGAATATATAAGCTTGCCTACTGCGACCAAGCTTAAAGTGACGGGTATTAACTTGTTTTCTATGGGTGATTTTCAAGGAGATGAGCAAACTGAAAGTCTACACTTTACTGATCCTGCTTTAGGCATTTATAAAAAATTGGTTATTAAAGCGAATAAATTAATCGGCGCGGTGCTTTATGGCGAAACAGATGATGGCAGTTGGTATCAGGAGTTGTTAGAGAATCAAGAGAATATTGCCTCGATAAGAGACACGCTGATTTTTGGTAAAGCGTATGTGTGATAGTCATGAATAATCTGCCTATTATAAAAACTACCTGCCCTTATTGTGGTGTAGGTTGCGGAATCAATGCGACTGTTGATGAGCAAAATCGATTAGTGACTATCAGCGGCGATCTTGCACATCCTGCTAATATGGGTCGCTTGTGTTCTAAAGGTTCTGCCTTAGGCGACACCATTGAACTTAAAGGGCGTTTATTACAACCTCAAATAGATGGACGTGAGGTGGATTGGAGCGAAGCCTTAGATAAAGTCGCGGCTACCTTTAGCAAAACCATAGCAAAATATGGACCCGACTCCGTCGCTATTTATGGTTCTGGGCAGTTATTGACCGAAGATTATTATGTCGCCAATAAACTAATGAAAGGCTTTATCGGTAGCGGCAATATGGATACTAATAGTCGCTTATGTATGTCGTCTTCGGTTGCAGGACATAAACGTGCTTTTGGTTCTGATACCGTACCAGGTTGTTATGAAGATTTTGAACTAGCCGAGCTGATTATTTTGATTGGCTCTAATGCAGCTTGGTGTCATCCAGTGAGCTTTCAGCGTATTCAAGCAGCAAAACTGGCTAATCCTGCTTTGAAGATAGTCGTGATTGATCCACGGCGTACCGCAAGTTGTAATATTGCGGATCTGCATTTGGCTGTTGCTAGCGGTAGCGATGCTTATTTGTTTAATGGCTTGCTAAGCTTTCTAAATGAGCAACAGGCCTTGAATCAAGCTTATATAGATACGCATACCGAAGGTTTTGAAAAAGCTTTGGCAATTAGTCGTTATAGCCTAGAGCAAGTGGCAGAAAAATGCGCTATTAGCGTAGATGATCTACGCAGCTTTTATCAATACTTTGTTGCTCATGAAAAAGTCATGAGTTTATACAGTCAGGGTATTAATCAATCTTCATCAGGCACTGATAAAGTCAATGCCATTATTAATTGTCATTTGGCAACGGGTCGTATTGGTAAAGCGGGTATGGGGCCTTTTTCTTTGACGGGTCAACCTAATGCCATGGGCGGTCGTGAAGTGGGTGGATTGTCTCATCAGTTGGCGGCGCACATGGATTTTTCTAAAGCCGACGATATCGATAAAGTTGCAAGATTTTGGGATACGAAAACTATCGCCCAAAAACCCGGGCTGCCAGCAGTTGATTTATTCGATGCCATTGCTGACGGTAAAGTAAAAGCCATTTGGATTATGGGTACTAATCCCGTGGTCAGTTTACCTAATGCCGATAAAGTCAAACAAGCCTTGCAATGCTGTGAGTTTGTAGTGGTTTCTGATTGTATGGCCAACACCGACACGACGGCTTTGGCGCATGTGTTATTACCCGCGCAAGGTTGGAGCGAAAAAGACGGTACCGTGACTAATTCTGAGCGTCGTATTTCTCGTCAACGTGCTTTATTGAGCCCAGCAGGTCAAGCAAAGCCCGATTGGTGGATTATTACCCAAGTTGCTAAACGCATGGGTTTTGAATCAGCGTTTAATTACCAAAGCAGTGGCGATATTTTTCGTGAACATGCCACGCTTTCAGGTTTTGAAAATAATGAGCAGCAGGGTTTACGCGATTTTGATATTTCAGCGTTAGCGACCCTAACTGAGCAAGACTATGAACAATTACAACCGATACAGTGGCCAGTTAATCAAACTTATCCGCAGGGTAGGGCGCGTTTTTTTGAGCAAGGACAGTTTTATACCTCATCAGGTAAAGCACAATTTATTGCCATAGAACCACGGCTGCCAGTCAATGCTCCTGATGATCAGTATCCTTTAATACTCAATACCGGGCGCTTACGTGATCAATGGCATACCATGACGCGTACAGGTATCGCGCCCCAATTGAATCAACATAAGCCCGAGCCGTTCGTGGAAGTGCATCCTGTTGATGCGACGACTTATGACTTGCTGCCGAATAGTCTAGCCAAGCTAGAAAGTCGTTGGGGTTCAATGTTGGCGCGAGTACAAATTACCGATAGCCAACAACTAGGCAATGTCTTTGTGCCTATGCATTGGACGCAACAATTAGCCAGTCAAGGGCGTATGGGCGCCTTAGTTAATCCTGCAGTCGATCCTATTTCCAAGCAACCGGAATGCAAGCATACGCCTGTTGCTATTAAGGCTTATCATCCAGCTTGGCAAGGATTTATCTTATCTAGGCAAGAGCTGACTTTTGCTGATGTTGACTATCGGGTAACTATTAAAGGCGCACAGTTTTATCGTTATGAATTAGCGGGAGATAGTTTAGTAGACGATTGGCGCAGCTGCATGAATCATAAACTGTCAGATGTCGATGCTGAAAACGCGCACCGGCAGGAATATCAAGATAGCGGTAAAGGCAGTTACCGAGCTGCTAAACTGCTTAATAATCAATTAGAACTCGTTATTTTTATAGCGACCGATAATAACTTACCTGAACGTAGTTGGTTAACTAGCTTATTTGCCCAACAAGCCTTAACGCTTAATGAGCGTAAAGCTTTATTATCAGGCAGACCACCGCAAGGTGTTGCTGATGTTGGGGCTATTGTTTGTGCTTGCTTCAATGTCGGTGAAAAAACCTTACAAACCGCTATTAAAGAAAAAGACTTAAAAACTCATCAACAAGTTGGTGCCTGTCTTAAAGCAGGGACTAATTGTGGTTCTTGTGTGCCGGAGATTAAAGCCTTGTTGGCTGCTCTTTAGACCGCGATTCACAGTTAAGATTTTTTGTTGGTAGGGTTCCGCTATCGAGATTGTGTAAGTATTATGATTTTAGCTTCCCTCTTTGTAAAAGAGGGGGAAATAAAAAGAATACTTTCACAGTATGTATCGCTAACCCGACCAACGTATTTTATCGCTTCAACTGAGAACCAAAAGAATGGTCACTCTATTCAATGTTTACAACACTTCCGCGTTTAATAACGCCCGTCTGGATTACTTTCGCATATACACCTACTGAAGGCAGTGCTTTATCAGCAAAAGGTACATGTACAGTATTTTCGGCAATGGTACGTAAAATTTTAGCGTCTTTTGCTAAATCACCTTGTGCCAAGGTCGGCATTACACAACGAGGGCAAGGGTCTGTAATCAGAAGTTTTACATCGCCAATAGTTAGAGTTTTACCCACCCAGTCGTTTTCAACAAAGCCAGTTTGTTCAGGAGACGTTGCTATGATTAAGTTGGGACGAAAGCGACGAGCCTCAAGATGACCGGCTGGGTAAAGTTCTTGTAACTTCGTAAGGCTTGCTGTACTTATTATATGTAAGGTGGCGTAATCAAAAAAACTTCCTTCATCTGCGGCTCCGGAGATAGCTTCATTGCTGATTTCCGTGTCTTCTCCTTCATACTCAGGCCAGTATTGTTCTAGGCTTGCTTGCTTTGGCGCCTTGTTACTCAGGCTGACGTCGCGGTTTAAGGCAATAGATAGTCTTTGCGCTGCATCAGCTTGATCGCTATTAATGATGTTACCGTCTGGTAAGGTAATCAAAACTGGAGGATTAACATTTTCTAAACTAGGAGCTTCAGTATAGCGAGCATGAAAAGAAAAAATATCCGGCCATTTTTTAGGATTTTTTGCACTTACAATCTTATTGGTTTCTAAATCCACTAAAGCATAGGAACGATCGCCCAAGATTCCATTTGATGTAACAATGGCAGAGTTTAATTCTTCTCCCATCATAGATTTAACAGGGTAGCGCCAAAGTGAAGCTAAAGATAGGTTTGAAGTAGCCATAAAGATCCTCAGTAAAATTAGATAGCTGTTAAGCGGTTTGTGATGGAATTATAAATTAAATCGTTAAAATTCCTATTTATATGAGAAGGCAGTCAATTTAAGAACAGATTAGATTAATTGTTCACTTTTAGGTAGGGCTCTTCTGAGTGCAGGCAAAGAGATTTGTCACGCCTACAGATGGATCTTTAAAGTTTACGTATCAACAGGCAAAAAAAATGCGACTAGGTAGTCGCATTGATGAATGGATATTACGCTCTGATTTCCTTGGAGGAAGTTTGCATCTCAAGAGTTGGACTTATATTAAACAGAAAAGTAATTAAAGGAAATGTGGCATATTGTCGCATCCCCTTATTTTTAAAATAACTTATAAAACGACAGGCAAAAAAAATGCGGCTAGGTAGCCGCATTAAAAGAAGGATATAAAACTCTGATTTCCGAGGAGGAAATTTGCATCTCAAGAGTTGTATATATATTAACTATAAATAGGATTAAAGAAAATGTGGCATATTGTCGCATAGCTGATCTTAACTAGAGATTGTGAAAAATATCAAGTTAAGCCTTAGTCCTTTGTCTGCATTAATAAAATTTAAGCATCCAGCTTAATAGTCTTTTCGATATAACGCAGGCGTTTCTTGGGTGTAATTTTATCGACTTCCATCATCACTAAGCTATCGATGCAATCGTTAAAATCGGGATCAATATTAAAATCAATGAAATGGCAGCCCTTATCAATACACAGTTCGACATATTGTTTGTAAAGTGTTGGAACTTTAACGCCGAGTTTTTTTAATTCGCTGTTCAATACTTTAAAGCTGACGGCATATTCATCATCGAATGCTAGTTTTGCAAACTGCTGACTCTGATCGGAAATGACAAACGGCGTTCGCGCTTTAGCCTGCAATAAGGGAGAGCCAAACTGATGGCCGTAAAAAGCCACAATCAGCTCTTTTGCTTCTTGGGAATAAGCATTGCTCAGGCTAACGGGGCCAAACATATATTTAATCTCTGGGCGTTCGCGTAAATAAGAACCTATGCCTTGCCATAAATAATCTAAACTATATTTTCCCCAGTAGCGTGGTTGCACAAAGCTACGACCTAATTCGATACTATTAGGTAAATACTGACTAAAGTCTCCGCTTAAATCGAACAAGCTATGGGTGTAAAAGCCCTCTATACCATAGGTTTTCATAATTTTAGAGCCTTCACCGACACGATAAGCACCGACTATTTCTAAATCATTATCGTCCCACAGGACAATGTGGCTGTAATAGACATCAAAGCGATCTAAATCTGAGGCTAAGCCAGTGCCTTCTTCAACGGTACGAAAAGTTAATTCGCGTAGCCTAGCAATTTCCTGCATGACAGGGCAATCATCGGCAAACTGATACAGAAAAATTTTCATACCATCGCGTGTTTCACTCAATAAGGGGGATTGATAGAGTGCTTTTTTTACGGCTTTGGTATCGGTGGGATGAATAACGGTTGCAACGGTATCAAAAAGTGAGGTTTTTTGCTTTCTACCTAGATTTAAGACATGTTTACGAAATCGTTGACATAACTGCTTATTGCTTTCGTCTGAATGTTCGATAGCAGTGTAAGGAATCGGTGCGCCTACATTGAATACAATAGTTTGATTTTGTTTATTAAACATCTCTTGCACTAGCCATAGCGTAGCAAGTGGCTTATAAATCATTGACAAGCTATAGAAGAGGGCCGAGTTTTTAGCCTTAATATGAATGGGTAAAATAGGGCTGCGGGTTTTTCTAGCTAATTTAAGAAAACTATTTTGCCAGACACCATCACGAACGCCTTTAGGGGTGATTCTTGATACTTCGCCTGCTGGAAAAATAATGATGGCTTCTTCTCGCTCTAAAGAATCTAGCATTATTTTATAAAGGTTTTTGAGTTGTTTCTTATCACTCAGTACATCAACGGGAAAAAATACCGATTCCAAGGGTTCCATATGGGTCAATACCCGATTAGCCATAATACGAACATCTGGACGTACCGAGCGTATGAGTTTGATTATTGCCAATCCATCGAGTGTACCTATTGGGTGATTGGCAACAATGAGCAAGCGCCCTTCGGATGGAATATTATTAAACGAATTGTTGTCGACCTGATAATTAAACTTAAAATAACTTAGTAGTTTATCCAGAAAAGCAAAGCCACGCAGATGCTGGTTTTTGCGAATGACCGCATTGAAATCATCTTCGTGTAGGAGTTTTTTGAGTGCTTTGATAGCCAGCGCGTTGTTTTTGCCTAGCTTAAAATCTGGGTAGGTGTCTTGCAATATACGTTCAGCATTGATCATGGCGGTTCCTTATTAACCAAAACTAGGTCGTGGATCAGACTTAGTGTTTTTCAACCTGACTATTTTAGGCGGCAAATATGTCAAACTCGTGACAGCTAAAAATTGTTTAGCCAATTATAACAGCCATATTTTAACTTGATTAAAGTTGTCACAAGATTGTCATGTATAAAGAAGAAAATGTAGCAATATAAAACTACAATTAATAGTTAATACTTATGACAACACCACAATACCGCACTATTTGGATTTCCGATTTACATATAGGCTCTACGCAATGCCAAGATGAGATTCTGTTAGATTTTCTTAAGCATAATGATAGTGAAAAGCTATATTTAGTCGGTGATATTATTGATTTTTGGGCTTTATCTAAGAAAATGTATTGGCCCTCAAGTCACAACACCATCATACAAAAGTTATTGCGTAAGGCACGGCATGGTACGCAAATTATCTATATTCCTGGCAATCATGATGAAAACTTACGTCAATATGATAACTATGTGTTTGGTGATATTGTCGTTAAACGTTCTGACATTCACACAACGGCTGCTGGACAGCGATTGTTAATTGTTCATGGTGATGAATATGACAATATCGCAAGACATAGTCGCTGGGTGTCATTCCTAGGTAATATTGGCTACGATTTGCTGATTGAAACTAATCGTGCCGTTCGTAATATTCGAAAATTATTGGGTGTGCAGTCTCATTTTTCGCTGGCTACTTACGTTAAACTTAAGGTTAAAAATTTAGCACAGTTCATTTATCATTATGAAGAAACAATAGTGCGTACCCTTAAAAGCGAAAAGTTGGATGGTGTGGTTTGTGGGCATATCCATCATGCTGGACATAAACAAATCGAAGATTTTTGGTATATCAATACCGGAGATTTTGTTGAAAATTGCACAGCCGTTGTTGAGCATTTTGATGGCAGAATAGAATTGCTACAATGGCGACTAACTGAGTAGGCTTTAGACTAGTTCTCTTAAGCCTTAAAACATAAAATCTTTAATGGCATCAACTTAAGACGGACACAGTGTAAGGCTTAACCGTTCGTACTGAGTCTATCGAAGAATGTCCGTTAAGCCGTTCATGGTTAGACTAAGCTCATCTTGCCTAAAGAAAGAAATATCATAATGCGCTTGACGGCCGTGAGGCGGATAAATCTGTAGGGTGGATTCGGAGCGATAGCAACAATCCACCGAAACGAAGCGGTTTGTTGTCGAGAAACCGCCCTAAATCATTAATTATGAAGTAAGGCAATTAGCAAGTAGCCTCGATGAATCGCGGGAATCATTGCGTTGTATGCCTTCGACTCCATTTGAAGCACCCTTCAATAGAACCTTTCAATTTATATTTCGTAGTTGAATTGACCCATGAAATCTGAAGATTTACCAAATTTAGTAACTTTTGTTATGCCTTACGGTAAATATAAAGGGCGAGTCATTGCAGATTTACCGGGTCATTATCTTAATTGGTTTGCCAGAGTAGGGTTTCCTAATAATGAGTTAGGTCAGCTATTGGCCTTGATGCAAGAGATTGATCATAATGGATTGAAAAGTTTGCTTGATCCTCTAAGAAAGGGCAAATCCCCTTGAAGTTTAAAAGCTTAGATCGTTTCCACGCTCCGGCGTCATTGCCCACAGTTAAGGATTAGAAAAAAGCGTTTCACCCCTAGGGCATAGGTATCAACACAAATAATGGTTAGCATTCCCACGCGCGAACGATAACATTGTGGTGAAGATCGTAGGGGGCGTATTGCATACGCCCTTATAAAATAAGCTCTATAACATTGGACTTTCGATGTTGGGCGTATTGCATACGCCCCTACGGTGATTTTTATCGTTTCCACTCCGATAAGAAACTTGTGTAGTTATCTATGCCTTAATAAAGGGACTGCCTTAACTTATAGGCCGGAATAAGACTTTTCGAGCGTAAGCGAGTAAAGCGTTTCCGGCATAGGTAGCGATCCTGTGCCGGAAACGCCATCATGCGCTACGCTTAGATGGTCTTATTCCGGCCTACAATGCTGCTCTTATTCAATAACAATTGTTTTGAAATACAACCCTAGCG
>QVQD01000129.1 GCA_003584875.1 Methylococcales bacterium | reverse complement strand
TCCAGCAACTGAAGCTGCACCTGCAGCTAAGTAATAAATAAGTTATAACAAAAAACGAATTAGCTGTTGCCAAACAAACAGTAGTGAGCTAAATAAATTTATCATTCACTGCTGGCTAATTTAGGTTGGGTTGTGTTTATTTGCAACCCAACTTTATCTAAAAATCAATTTACGATAAGCGGACTATCGTACTGTTTTATTCGACATCTCTAATGGCACACTGAGGCGACCTCATGAAAACAAAAAAGCCATAAAAAAATAGATGCACAAGTACTCTCTAAGTTAATGATATCAATGTAGAGTGTTTATAGTCTCCTATCAACTTACCCTCATAAGTATCGTTATCTATTCAAATAATTAAAATCTTTACCATCCAAGAGCGATAGCATCGTGTTGTGGGTCGTAGGGGCGTATGCAATACGCCCTTTTTAAAAAAAGCATCTATAACATAGAACTTTAGATTTGTGGGTGTATTTAATGTGCTTCTACGGTTTTTTGTTGCTAATTCGACAGTAAATTTTTTAGAAAGTACGTACAGGGAAGGTAGATGAGGCGATACCAGAAACCCTATGCTAAGCACTAGGGCTTAATGAAGTGGGTGTTTTATAAAAAGGGATGATGTACTTGGTTGCGCAACTACGCATGAGGAGGGGCTGGTTTGATGGGTTTCGGCTATTGCCTCTACCCATCTTATATGCCAGTTGTAGCTAAACTAATTAGAATAAATTAAAACTCTTCCCAGTCATCATGTGATGAACTTGAGCTAGAACTACTAGTGCTAGCGCTTGGTTTCATTTTGACAGAAGGCGATGGTTTTCTCATCATAGAATTCATGGTTGGTTTATGTAAAACTTGAGTCGTTTTAATAGCGGCAAGCATTTCTGATGATAATTTAATAGCACCTACTGAATGATTTAAAGATTGAGCTTGTTCGTCAAGTGCATTAGCTGCTGCGGCTGATTCTTCAACCAAAGAAGCGTTTTGCTGAGTAACTTCATCCATTTGTGTAATTGCTAGATTAACTTGATCGATTCCTGAGCTTTGTTCAACAGAAGCCGCACTGATTTCATCCATAATTTCAGAAACTCTATGGACTGAAGAGACGATTTCTTCCATCGTAGAGCCTGCTTCAGTTACCAGTTTTGAACCCATATCAACTTTAATCACCGAATCAGAAATTAATTGTTTAATTTCTTTAGCAGCGGCGGCACTTTTTTGTGCCAAGATACGAACTTCACCTGCTACGACCGCAAAACCACGACCTTGACCACCGGCTCTAGCCGCTTCTACTGCAGCATTTAAGGCTAAGATATTGGTTTGGAAAGCGATACCATCAATTACGCTGATAATATCAACAATCTTTCTTGACGATTCATTAATAGAGGACATGGTTTGAACCACGTTTTTAACAACTTGACCGCCTTTTTCGGCAATGCTAGTTGCAGCAACAGCCATTTGATTGGCTTGTTTTGCATTATCAGCATTCGTTTTAACGGTAACAGCTAATTCTTCCATACTAGCGGCTGTCTCTTCTAAAGAAGCAGCTTGTTCTTCAGTACGTTGAGAAAGATCTGTGTTGCCCTCGGCCATTTCTCTAGCCGCGGTATTAATAGATTCTGAAGCTACTCTGATTTGCACGATCATGTCTTGCAAGGTATCTATGGCATTATTAGCTGAGTTTGATAAGCGGGTAAATGCACCTGCATCATTGCCGTCATCAGCAATTTTTTGGGTTAAATCACCAGCTTCAATACTAGAAAAGACTCGAATAATTTCTTTAATCCAAGCATCAAAGATTTCAATGATGTTGTTAATGCCGCGTCCGGCTTGTTTATAGAAGTCTACTTTATCTTTAGTATCGATGCGTTGAGTAAAGTCACCTTGCATAACAAGCGCAATCATGTCTATTACTTCTTGTTCAGAAGCTTTGGCGCTGGTTCTATCATGCCATTCTGCAACTGTTCCTATGCGACCAAGATCTTTACTGACGATAGGGGTGGCAATAATTCTATTATGTCTGCCACCTAATTCAAATTCACCCGTAAATGAGTTAGTTAAGTTTGATAATAGATTGGCTTGATGAGCAGCCGTTTTATGAAAAATATCTATGTTAAGACCGATGAGTTGGTCAGCACTAAAGTTACCAATGCGTTGACGTAAAGTGGATTCAAGAGGTCGCAAAATATCGCATACAGATTTATTTGCATAAGTAATGTTGCGTTGATTGTCGGCAATCATAATGCCAACTGATAAAGAATCTAGTGCGACATAGAGTTGTTTAACATTAAACATTTCAACTTGGCATTCAGCATGATCTTTCGCAATCTTATCTTGTAAATTAGATAAAGCATGTGTTAAAGAACTTACTGTGTCAGGCGTTGCATTATCGAAATGCCCATTAGTCAGTTGTTCAATAAAATCGATGGCGGCATTAACGTATTTATTATTGTTACGCATTAACAATACTAGACCCATAGTCATGGCTAATAAACCTAAGCTCAATAAAGTAACCAATAACATCGGTTGAGCAGGTGGTTCTATGGATTGAGCTGGAGCAACATCCGCTATTTGATGGTCTTCTGTTTTATGGCTAGCATCAGACGGTGAAACGTTTTGATATTGATGTTGTAAAGTATCTAGTTGCAGTTTAATTAAGCTATCAATGTCATTGGCTGCAAACTCTAATAATTTTGCTGAAAGTTGAGTTGTGTTTTTGCTATCAACATAGTTGTGTTTTTGTAATGCGGCTTTAGCTGGTTTTAAGCCTTGCTCTATATATTGACTTTGTGAAAGAGTAAATTTATCACTGAGTTCTTTAATTTCGGCTGCCGTGAAGGTGCGTTCAAGGCTAGATTGCAGGTTATTAATGACCTCAGTATTTTTATCAATAGACTCTATGGCTTTAATAGAATCGCTGCGATTTAATGCTAATGACAATTTATTATTTGAACCAACAGGAGTGGCGTTGATTAAAGCATTCTGTAGTTGAGTTTGGTTATTGATCAATAAGAACTTAAGTTTGTTCAACTTCTCAATAGATGACATGGTGTTTGTAAACGCATGGGCATCAGATTTTTCTGTAAGCTCTTGTCCCACGCTTATTCCTGCAGCTATTGCAAGAGAAAAACCAAGTAACACCATCCAGTGTTTTATATTATTAAATCGAAATACCATTACTTTGCACCATTATATTAAGAAGACGAAATAGATATTGTTGTCATTTGTTTTAAATACTCTAAAGCAACAACTGCTTTGAAGTAATATTTTTTTCTAAATTACAATTTATCACTATCATATTCTAAATGTGTTTGATTAAATCAATCTGATAAACAGCGGGCATTTTTGCTGAATACAAAAGTATCTTACTAAGTTATGTAAGCTCTAATAAATTGCTGTGAACAGAGTTTAAAATATGATGATATCAAACCAACCGCCCAAGTTAAATCATTGTAAGGCTGTATGCATTCACAGTCATATTAAGTTAATCATTAAAAATCAAAAGTCTGTAGTGATACCTCACCTTTAATATTGTTTTGTTGTCACACGCAGCAGGAGGTATAAAAATACTGGTGATATCTATGCTCGAAAGGGTGTTTATTAATTCAAAGTAAAAGTAATAGTTTAAGTAAGCGCTTAAATTGCTTTTTGTTCTTAGCTTTAAATAAGGCTTGGGTGCGTAAAATAGGCAATAAATTAATTGAGCGTACATTTTATGTGTGGATTTGTCCTTATGCTGAAGTAAACACAAACTCATAGGCAAAAATAGTTGATTTGTTAGCGTGTCTAGCGACTCCAATAGGAAACTTAAGTACATCAATGAATACCTTGAAAGATATAAACACAAATAGCGATAGGCCGTTTCATTTTACAGATCAAGATTTTCAGCATATTCGCAAGCTGATTTATGATTTGGCGGGTATTAATTTATCAAATTCTAAGAGCGAGATGGTTTATAACCGTATTGCACGAAGATTACGAGCAACGGGCTTAACTCGAGTCGATGATTATTTGCAGTTGGTACAATCTCCTCAGAGTGCTGAGCGCCAACCTTTTATTAATGCACTGACGACTAATCTGACTTCTTTTTTTAGAGAGCCAGAACATTTTTCAATACTGTCTAAGTATTTACTTGAAATTGCGAAGAATCGATCTATTAAGATTTGGTGCTGTGCCTCTTCTACAGGAGAAGAGCCTTACACTATCGCTATGACAGCGTTGGAAACTTTAGGGCACACGCGGGTTGATGTTAAGATTTTGGCTACTGACATTGATACACAAGTTTTAAAGACGGCTTCTGAGGGTATTTATAATTTGGATCGCATTGAAAAATTGGAGCCTAGTTTAAAGAAGCGATTTTTTTTAAAAGGTAAAGGTGAGCAAGAAGACCTGGTTCGTGTGCGTCCTGAATTAAGAGATATGATTACCTTTCAATCACTTAACCTATTGGACAGCCATTGGAATATACAAGGTCCTTTCGACGTTATTTTTTGCCGGAATGTAATGATTTATTTCGATAAAGATACGCAGCATAGTATTTTAAAAAAATTTGTGCCCTTTATGACTCCGGAGAGTTTGCTGATTGCGGGTCATACAGAAAATTTTCATCATGCGGCTGACTTGTTTGTAAAAAAAGGTCGCACTATCTATGGTATTGCTAGTTAACTTCTAATGTGTATGGTGTAGTTTGCCATTAAGGTTTATATGACATCTTTAAAGCTTTACCACGATCGATCATTTGATATACAAGCTGTAAAGCTTTTGCCAGGAGATTATTACGCCTCTTCTGATAATATAATGATTGTAACTGTGCTTGGTTCTTGTGTTGCTGCTTGTATCCGCGATAAGCAGACTGGTATTGGTGGTATGAATCACTTTATGTTACCAGAGGGTGCTGGAGGTAACACTACGGGTGCTTGGGGAAGTAGTTCTTCTCGCTATGGCGCTTATGCAATGGAAATGCTGATTAACCATGTGCTTAAGTTAGGTGCAAGGCGTAATCAATTAGAAGCTAAGTTATTTGGCGGTGGTGCTGTTATTAAGCATCTGAAATCAAGTAATATTGGTGAAAAAAATGCTAAATTCAGTATAGATTACTTGGAGATGGAGGGTATTCCGGTTGTTTCCTCGGATTTGCTGGACATCTATCCGCGTAGAGTTTATTTTTTTCCTCAAACAGGAAAGGTTTTAGTAAAGAAAATGTATGGCATACACAGTAATGAGGTTATTTTGCAAGAGCAAGGTTATTCTTCAAGCTTGAAAGCCAAGGATGTATCTGGTGATATCGCTGGTGATATCGAGTTGTTTGATTAAGATTATTATATTGACTATTAAATGAATACTATGAAGAAAATTGCTATTGCAGATGATCACGACATTATTAGATATGCAATAAAGTTGTTGCTAGAAAAAAATCCGGTTCTAAGTGTGGTCGCAGATACTAATGAATTGGCTAAGATTGTAGAGATGTGTCGTGCAAATAAGCCTGATTTACTATTGTTGGATATAAATTTTGAAAATGGCGATTCATTAAATATCCTAAAGCAATTGAAAAAAGAAGATCGTCATCTAAAGGTTTTGGTTTATTCAGCTCATGAAGAAATGAAGTATGCTTTCAGAGCACTTAAGCTAGGCGCTTCTGGTTATTTGACCAAGCAACAAGCAGTAGAGTCTTTGCCTGAAGCTATAGAGTGCGTTTTACAGGGTAAGAAATATATTAGTGCTGCCTTAGCTCAGGAATTGGCAAATCGCGTACAAGATGATTTTGAAGCTGCTGAATATGAGAAGCTTTCAGAGCGTGAATTGCAAACTTTGCAATTAATTGCAAGTGGCTTATCAGTTGGTGATATTGCAGAAAGGCTCAATTTATCAGTTAAAACCATAAGCATGTACCGCTCCAGAGTGTTGACAAAATTAGATTTGCGTCACAATGCTGATTTAATGCGATATGCTATGGATAATCATTTGGTTAGTTAAAGAGACGTTGAAAGTATATTTTGCCCCCTCTCTTTACTCATAGGTATCTACATAAATAATTGTTAGCATTCCCACGCGCGAACGATAACATTGTGGTGAAGATCGTAGGGGCGTATTGCATACGCCCTTATAATATAAGCTCTATAACATTGGACTTTCAATGTTGGGCGTATGCAATACGCCCCTACGGTGATTTTTATCGTTTCCACGCCGATAAGAAACTTCTGTAGATACCTATTATGCTCTTTGCTAAAGAGGGTTTAGGGGGCTTGAAATCTTAAAAATAATCATTTAATCGATCAAAATATAGGGGCAGGTCGACACTTGCATGTTCCTATGGTGAAAAATGTACTGATATGAAAGCTAAAATCATAAGGCTTTCAAAGTATCTAAAACGCTTTAAATATTTCCTGCTGGTTTAATATTACAAAGTCTCTGTAAATGGGTGAATCCATTCGCCCATTTGTCAAATTTAAATATTCTTTTTATTCTAGGTCTCTTGGAATTTTCCACTGTCTTTTTCTTATATTCTTTTTTAGCCAATGATTAATTGGTCGTAGATTTTCCTTATTAAATGTTGTTAATTATGGATTTGCTATCTGTAGGGTATGCATATATTTAATTTTAATTTAGTAAGACAAAAACCAATAAAATAAATAAATTTAATCTGTATAAATATATAGGTGTTGACTTATTTTATAGTCAGCGAAATTCAGGAATAATGAATAAAGGTTTAGAAGTATAGTAATTGGTAATAAAAAGTAGTCGAAATCTTTAAAATCAATTTTAGGCAGTACACTAACTGGGTGATGAGATGGGCGCAGATAATTTAATGAGAGAAATTCGCGATATTAATTTAAATTATTTAATATTGGCTCAGCACATGATACGCGAAGATATGGACATGGCTATTTATAGACTGGGAATTAGCCAAGAAATAGCGGTCACTATAAATAACTTAAGCAGTGCTCAGCTAATGAAATTAGCAAGTAGTACCTCGATGATTACCAGTTTCCGCTTTGATGACGTTATGATATTGGAAATGTTGACAAATGACAAAAAGTCAGTGCCAATGTCTCATGCGCATTCGGCAATATTATTGGCAAATCAGCCGGTTAGAGATATTTGCTAGCTAAGGTTAGTTCAGAAATGGAGTCGTGTCATGGCTAGAAAGCAACAAAGTATACTAGAAGAATTAAAAGAAATTCAATTGGCATCTGAGTTAATAACATTTGGTGCACGTTTACAGTTGCTTGAAATGGAGATTGGACTGTCTCGAGATCGTTTAATAAAACTCTATAAAGAACTGCGTGGTGAATCTCCGCCTAAGGGTATGTTACCATTTTCGGTTGATTGGTTTTTAACCTGGCAACCCAATATTCATTCCTCATTATTTATCGCTATATATAGACAATTAATTGCCAATACTTCAGTTACTGGTATCGAAGCTAATATTAAAGCTTACAAATTATATTTAGAACAAATGCCAGCAGAAGATGATGAAGAGCAAGTGTTATCATTAACTCGTGCTTGGACTTTGATTCGTTTTATTAATAGTTCAATGTTAACGGTTGCTACCTGTGAATGTTGTACAGGCCAATTTGTTTCTCAGCCCTTTGATCGAATTCATTATGTTTGTGGTTTATGCCATGTACCTAGTCGTGCAGGCAAAACTCGTAAGGCTAGCGAAGAGCTGTTGTTGTTTGCGAGTTAAGCGGACAATCAATATTATGGCTTAAGCTTATCAATCTGATATATCTTTAGGAAGGTGAGCAATGCATGTTAGTGAAGTTATGACTAAGCCGGTAGTGACTATTGGCTTAGATGAAAGTGTTAGAGACATCAAGGAAGTTTTTGAAAATACTAGAATACGTCATATTTTAGTAGTCGATGAAGGTAGGTTGTTTGGTGTGGTATCTGAACGTGATTTACTTAAGTCGATGAGTCCCTGTTTAGAAGATCATCTTTATACCACTCGTGATTTAGCATTGCTTAATCAGCGTGTTCATCAAATAGTCATTAGAAATCCGTTTTCATTAAATTTTAATGCCGGAGTTCATGAACTCATCAATATATTTAAAAATAAGCGTATTGGCTGCATTCCAATTGTAGATGATAATGCTGTTCCTGTAGGCATTGTTACCCGTAGCGATATATTTAGGAATTTCGATAAGATTTGTGCAGTTTATTTTGATAGGGAAGACTAAATTATGATGATTATTGTTGGTTATGTCGTTGTTATGGCGGCAGTATTTGGTGGCTTTGCTTTGTCTGGCGGACATTTAGCGGCTTTGTTTCAACCACTAGAGCTATTGATGATAGGTGGTGCTGCTATTGGCGCTTTTATAGTTGGTAACGACATGAAGGCCATCAAAGCCACCTTAAAAACCCTAGGAAGTTTATTTAAAAGCTCTAATTACAGTCGCTTATTGTATGTTGAATTGCTGCTGTTGATGTATCGCTTTCTAAGCAAAATTCGTTCTGAAGGTTTAATAGCGATTGAAAATGATGTTGAAAAGCCAGAAGAAAGTCCCTTGTTTAATGATTATCCTTTAGTTTCTGCTGATCATCATTTGGTTGAATTTCTAACCGATTATTTACGTTTAATTGTTTCTGGGAAAGCAGATCCTTTTCAACTTGAAAATTTAATGGATAACGAAATAGATACTCATCATGAAGAAGCTGAAGTTGCTATTCATTGTATTGCTAAATTAGGTGACGGTTTGCCTGCATTTGGTATCGTAGCTGCTGTAATGGGAGTAGTGCATACCATGGAATCAGTGACTTTGCCACCTGCTGAATTAGGGGAGTTAATCGCACATGCTTTAGTGGGTACTTTTCTAGGTATTCTATTAGCTTATGGTTTCGTCGGTCCTTTATCAGGGTTAGCCGAGCAAAAACTGCACGAGTCTTCTAAACCCTATCATGTTATTAAAGTGACATTAATTGCCAGTATGAATAATTATCCTCCCGCATTAGCTGTTGAATTTGGACGTAAGGTTCTTTTTTCAACTGAGCGTCCAACATTTAATGAGATTGATGAGGAAATAAGACAATCCAAAACCAAGGCTAGTTAATTATGGCTGAAGCACCTCGTCCTATTATTATAGTAAAGCGCAAGAAAGTTGTCGCGGGTGGTGCTCATGGTGGTGCTTGGAAGATAGCTTATGCCGATTTTGTTACGGCAATGATGGCTTTCTTTTTATTAATGTGGTTATTAGGTATTACAGAAGAAGTAACGCGTGGTGGTATTGCTGATTACTTTAAAACACCGATTAAAGCAGCGGTTTTGGGTAAGAAAGGTACCAACGTGAGTGTAATCGAACTAAAAGGTGGCGGTAAAGATGCTGCAGAGGCTAAACAAGGACTAACTACCAATAAGACTAAAGCTTTACCTATTAAAGAGATAAACGTCAATAAAGCCAAGGAAGCTTTAAAGCGTGAAGAAATGAAAAAAATGGAAAGCATGAAGGCGAAGTTGGATCAATTAATTGAAATTAATCCTAAATTAACGCCTTTCAAAAATCAATTGTTAATAGATATCACCAGCGAAGGTTTACGTGTACAAATAGTTGATGAAAAAAATCGTCCTATGTTTGCCTTGTCAAGTGCTGAGTTATCGCCAACTGCGAGGACCATTTTGCTTGAGTTAGCTAAAACTTTAAACGAGTTGCCTAATAGAATAAGTCTGTCTGGACATACAGATGCTAAACCCTTTGCTAATGGTGGTCAGGAATATACTAATTGGGAGTTATCCTCAGAGCGTGCCAATGAGGCGAGGCGCGTTCTTATTCAAGGCGGAATGCTGGAAGATAAGTTGTTGCGCGTAATTGGGCTGTCGTCATCTGTGCTTTTAGATGCTCAGGATGCCTTAAATCCGATTAATCGTCGTATTAGTATAATTTTATTGAATAAGCAAGCAGAAGAATCCGCACAAAGTGAGGGTAGTCGTCAGACTGTTAATTTAAAAGACCCTAGAAGTGATGATGATGAGTCGGCACCAGATGCAAATGCTTCTAAGGTCGAACCTGGTCAGTCAGTTCCTGAGGTGGAGGCGCCTCCAGCTGAGATTAATCAGAAAATAGTGGGTGGAAATGAGCCAGTAAAACCCTAAGAATTTGCTACTATAATTGTATGTTTTCGATTAATTAATTCATTAAGAGTTAATGTTAAGGCATTTCTGCCTTGTTCTTGTGTATTTGCTTTATTATTTTTATCTTAAAATTAGCAAAAATATGGATTATTAAGGCTGCTAGATGAATCAAAAAACAAATGAAATTGATGAAGACGCTATCAATCAGATGATTGAAGATTTTGGCTTTTCTCCAGAATCTTTTGAACAGGCTGAGCATGATCAGGTGGATGCTATGCTTACTTCTAATCAAGCTAAAGAAGAAGCTAAAAGTAAAGTGATGTATGAGCGCTTGGGTGTTACTGTTCGTCATTTACATGACTCTATTCGTGAAATAGGTTATGAGCAGAAAGTATTAGATGATACTTTAATTGAGATTTCTAATTCTCAAGATCGTTTAAATTATATTGCTACCTTAACAGAGCAAGCAGCTAATAAGGTTTTAAATGCAGTTGATGAAGCACTGCCCATTCAAGCTGATCAAATTGTAAAAACAAAAGAAATGCTAGATAAATGGACATCTATGCTAAATAGCGTAGAAAAAACCGATGGTTTAGCTGAAATAATTGAACATTCTATAAATTATGCCAATTTAGTGGCTGAGAACTCAGAGTCTGAGAAAGATCGACTAATGGTCATCATGATGGCTCAAGACTTTCAGGATATAACTGGACAAATTATTAAGAAAGTTGTCGGTTTGGCTCAGACTCTTGAAATAGAATTAGCACAAATTTTAAAAGATTGTGCACCAGGTAACGTGACCATAGAAAAACCTGTTGATTTATTATCAGGTCCTATCGTTCCAGACATGGCTTTGGTGCAAGATGATGTAGACAGTATGTTGGCTGATTTAGGTTTTTAAACCCACATACATTAATAATTCAAGTCTTATCAATATGGAGAAAAATAGCATGAGTAAATCTGGAGCTGAAGGATTAGGGTATTTAGGTGATGATGGCGAAGATCTTGCCTCTGGCAAAGAGTTTTTGTCTTTTATCTTAGGAGCTGAAGAATACGGCATTGATATCTTAAAAGTTCAAGAAATCCGAGGTTATGAACCTGTAACTCGTATTGCTAACGTTCCTGACTTTATAAAAGGTGTTGTTAATTTAAGAGGCACCATTGTTCCAATTTTGGATATGCGTATTAAATTCAATTTAGGATCTAGAACTTATGATGATTTAACAGTGGTGATCATTCTTAATGTCAATAACCGAGTTATGGGCATTGTGGTCGATGGTGTGTCTGAAGTAATTATGTTAGAAGATGACAAAATTAAGCCACCACCTGAAAAATTAGGTTCAGCATTTAATACCGATTATTTAATAGGTTTAGGTGTTTTGGACGAGCGAATGTTAATTTTGATTGATATTGATAAGTTAATGTCTAGTGATGAAATGGGCTTAATTGATTCATCTGTGGCATAAAATAAAATGGCTATTAAAGTTTTGATTGTCGATGATTCAGCATTAATGCGTAGCATAATGACTGAAATCATTTCAAGTCACCCTGACCTAGAAGTCGTTGGTGTGGCACCTGATCCTTTGGTTGCCAGAGATTTAATTAAACAATTGGATCCAGATGTTTTAACATTAGATGTTGAAATGCCTCGTATGGATGGCTTAGATTTTTTAGAAAAACTAATGCGCTTAAGGCCTATGCCTGTCATTATGGTTTCTTCGCTTACTGAGAATGGTTCTGATATTACACTACGCGCGTTAGAATTAGGTGCGATTGATTATATTACTAAACCAAAACTAGCTATTAAGTCAGGTATGTTAGAGTATGCCGATTTACTAGTCGATAAAATAAAAATAGCTTATTCTGCAAAAGCTAATATTGATTTTCATGCTAAAAGACTTAAAAATAAACTACCCATGGAAGTTTTGTCCTCGGTAGGTAGTCATTATCTAAGTAGTGAAAAGTTAATTATGGTAGGTGCCTCTACAGGTGGAACTGAAGCTATAAAAGAGTTCTTAATGCAAATGCCTTCAGATTGTCCGGGTATTTTAATTACTCAGCATATGCCTAAGGGTTTTACCTCACAATTTGCACACCGATTAGATCGTACATGCAACATAAGAGTGGTAGAAGCAACCGGGGGTGAACGTATTTTGCCGGGTCATGCTTATATTGCACCAGGCGATGAACATATGCGTCTAGCAAAGAATGGCGCTAATTACATTATACAGTTAGATAAAGAGCCACCTGTAAAAGGACATCGTCCTTCAGTGGATGTTTTGTTTAATTCGGCAGCTAAATATGCAGGTAAAAATGCGGTGGGTGTCATTTTAACAGGCATGGGTAAAGATGGTGCATTGGGATTGTTGGAAATGAGAAAAATGGGCGCTTATAATTTTGCCCAAGACCAAGATTCATGTATCGTATTTGGTATGCCTAGAGAAGCTATAGCAATAGGGGCGGCTCATGAAGTTGCGCCCTTATCAAATTTAGCAGGTTTAGTGCTTGATCATTTTAGAAAAAATGAAAAGCCTGCACTTAGGTTATAGAAATAAGGTAAATCAAATGCAAAGTTTTAATAATAATCTTGTATGGTTAAATTATTGGAGTAGTCGTGGTAGATTTTAAAGATATGAGATTTTTAGTAGTAGATGACTTTTCAACTATGCGTCGAATAATACGCAATCTTTTGAAAGAGTTGGGTTATAACAATGTCGATGAAGCCGAAGATGGTAGTATGGCTTTGGCAAAACTTAATCGTGACACCTACGATTTTATTGTTTCTGATTGGAATATGCCAGTAATGGATGGCCTAGAGCTTTTAAAAGCAGTACGAGCTGATGCTAAACTTGCTCATATACCAATGTTAATGGTTACTGCTGAAGCTAAAAAAGAAAATATAATTGCTGCTGCACAAGCAGGTGCAAGTAGTTATGTTGTAAAGCCATTTACTGCAGCAACGTTAGATGAAAAAATCAGTAAAATTCTTGAAAAGCTAAATAAATAGATTAAGGTTATGGAAAAGTCTGACCAATATTTAGTATCGACTGAAATGATTGATTTTACTCGATCTATTGATACGCATTTTGTTGCAGCTATTGCAGATATAAGACAGATTACTTTAATTTTGGATGAGGCTGTTAGTAAACTGCATAATAGTTTTTTTTTGATCAATAATAGCTTAGAAGCTAATCGTGGCAATTTAGGTGATTTGGATATTGATGTATTAACTCCTTCACTTAATACTGCCGTTACTGCGTTACAATTTCATGATTTAACGAGCCAACTTTCAAGTCGCTTAGTCAATCGTTTAGATGGAATGAGTGAGATCCTTGAATGTACTCAGTATTTAAGTGGTGATAAATCTGAAACGCTCGTAGATGTTTTAGCAATTCTTAATGCACGTGTGCTGGAACACAATGATAACTTACATAAAAAATTTAATCAGTCATTGAATCAACAGCATATGGAGAGTGGTGATGTTGAATTATTCTAATCAGTTCAAGAATGAAAGTGTGGAGTACATAGTATGATAACTGTCCTAGCTGTTGACGATTCTCGTTCATTGCGGCAAATGGTAGTCTTTAGTCTTAAATCAGCGGGTTATCAAGTAGTAGAAGCTGAAGATGGTGTTGATGGACTTGAGCAAGCACAAAAGCAAGTTTTTGACGTGGTATTAACAGATCAAAACATGCCCCGTATGGATGGATTAACGTTAATTGAGAATTTGCGTGCATTGCCGGCCTATATGAAAACACCTATTTTGATGTTAACTACAGAAGCCGGTGATGAGATGAAAGCTAAAGGTCGTGCCGCAGGAGCTACAGGGTGGTTGGTTAAACCTTTTGATCCTGAGCGTTTAATTGCTGTGGTTAATAAAGTCGCTAATAAATCTTAAGGAGCATTGGAATGGCAATCGACATCAGTCAGTTTTCTGAGATGTTTTTTGAAGAAACTGAAGAGCTTTTGGCTGATTTAGAAAGGTTGCTTCTTACCGTCGATATAGACGCACCTGATATTGAAGACATCAATGGTATTTTTAGAATAGCTCACAGTATTAAGGGCGGTGCAGCAACATTTGGTTTTTCTGATTTAATTGAGATTACCCATGTTCTAGAGTCTATGCTTGATAAAATTCGTCATGGAGAAGACGTTTTTACTGCTGATCATCAAGAGGTTTTATTGCAATCTCGTGATGTATTAAAAATGCAGTTAGATGGATTAAGATATAATTCGCCAGTAGATGTTGATAAAGCAGTCGACATTAAAGCTGTTCTGTTGTCTATGATTGACAAACAAGCTTTAGAACCTGCTCCACAGGTATTAAAAGCCGAAGTAAATTTGGTTCAAGAAATTCAATCGAGTTCTAAGTTTGCTAAACAATTTATCATTGAATTACCCGAAGTATCAGCTAGAGATTTAGAGTCACTTATAGAAGAGCTATCTTTGTTAGGTGATTTAACACATAAGCAAGAAGAGGGTAAATGCGTTATTTTAGATTTAGCTACCGATGAAGGTGTTGATGATATATTGGCATTATGTTCATTCGTACTTGATCCCAATTTAGTTAAAGTTGTAGAAAAAAGTGCAGGACAACCTACCCAAGCAGTTGAACCTCCAAAAGCCGCCCTTACAATTGCAGACGATGATGACAGTTTTGGTTTCTTTGATGACCCTGAACCCGTTGTTGAAAAGCCAGTTGTAGTCGCACAACCAGAACCTATACCTGTTCCAACACCACCAGCACCGCCTGTTGCAGCTAAAAAACCAGCTCCTAAAGTTGAGGCTGCCGCTGTCAATACCGATGCTACTAGTATTCGTGTAAGCGTAGAAAAAGTTGATCAATTAATCAATTTAGTGGGTGAGTTAGTCATTACTCACGCTATGATTTTAAAGCGCGCAGAGGGCATGGATGATGTTTTATATGAAACTCTGTTAAATGGTATTACTCAATTAGGGCAAAATAGTCGTGACTTGCAAGAAACTGCTATGTCAATGCGAATGATGCCTATTGATGTCGTATTTTCGCGTTTTCCACGTATGGTTCGTGAGTTGGCTACTAAGTTAGGTAAACAAATTAACTTAGTTACTCAAGGCAATAATATCGAATTGGATAAAGGTTTAATTGAGCGAATTATTGATCCACTAACGCATTTAGTTAGAAATAGTATTGATCATGGTATTGAAACTACTGATATACGTTTGCAAAAAGGCAAAAGTGAATTGGGTCGATTAACTTTATCAGCAACGCATCAAGGTGGACATGTTCTGATCGAGGTAAGTGATGATGGGGCTGGACTTAATCGCGAAAGAATTCTTAAAAAAGCTCAATCTGAAGGAATAGCCATTCGTGATGGAATGACTGACGATGAAGTTTGGCAGTTAATATTTGCACCTGGTTTTTCTACTGCAGAAACGGTCACTGACTTATCGGGTCGTGGGGTCGGCATGGACGTGGTTAAGCGTAATATTAACAGCTTAGGTGGTGTTGTGAATATTAAGTCAGTAGTGGGTGTTGGTACGGTTACTTCGGTTTCTTTACCCTTAACATTGGCTATCATGGATGGCATGTCTGTCAAAATTGGTGAAGAAACATACATCCTACCTCTTAATTACGTGCTGGAATCATTCCAACCCTCAGAAGCTAACCTTAAAGAAATTAACGGCACTAGTAGTTTGATATTTGTGCGTGATAGATATTTACCTATTATTCCGTTGCATGAGGTTTTTGATATAGAAGCACGTCATAAGGAACCTACCTCAGGAATTTTAGTTGTTATTGCTTCTGATGATAAAAGAGCTGCACTTCTAGTTGATGAGTTAGTAGGTCAGCAACAGATTGTTGTTAAGAATATTGAATCGAATTTCAGAAAAATTAATAATATTTCCGGAGCCACTATTATGGGTGACGGTAAAGTCTCATTAATTATTGACGTTAGCGATTTATTAAATAGTCAATACACGCGTATTCCCCTTTAATTCCTAAGCATCTGTGTAAAGAAATATTACGTTCCCGATTAGGGAGGTATATTTGTAGTGATAGCATTTAAGGGCGTATTGCATACGCCCTTAAAATACATATAAATTGAATTTTCGATAAATAGAGCTAAGCTTGAGCTCTACAAAACAATCATGCCCAGTGTCATTAATCTAAGTGTTCTTTAGTTATTTTAGAAGTGGTTTTAGCTACGACTCCGAAGAATAATCCACTCGCACTAAAACCTAATCTTACCCTAAACTCCCGTCACGAAATTGATTCAGTCTCAAATTGTCTGATTACACTTATTAGTCATACCTCAATGCATAGATGAAATTTGCTTATCTAATGCTTTTAGGGTTTGCTCTAACATGTCTAAAAAATATTCACTTTTGGTGACATCAATATGACCTTCTTTTAATGAGTAATTGAGAGTTAGGCTGGCAGACTGTAATGATTTAGCTCCTATCATTTGTGCTGAACCCGCTATTTTATGAGCTTCTCGTTGAACTGTTATCAATTGGTTATCTTGCAGAGCTAGTTTGATATCTTGGAGTTTTTGTGAATAATCTTTGTAAAAACTTGTTAGCAAATCTTTTAGCTGTTCCTGATTATTGCTAGTTATTAAATTTAGCTCTGTTAATTCAATAAGTGGCGGTGATTGTTCTTGGTCTTTAATAATGAGTTGATTATCGTTCATAGCTTTTGGTGAGTTTATTTTGCAAATAATTAAAAATTGTCTTTAGTGAAGTTACTAATGGTTTTTTGTTAAAGGTTAATTAGTTAGCCTTATCATTTAATCTGAACTAATACATTGACCAATTCATTTTTTAAGCATTCAAATATAATGGGTTTTGCAATAAAACTATTCATTCCTACTTCAAGGCAGGCTTCTTTTTCATGCATTAAAACACCGGCACTCATGCCGATGATAGGTAACTCATTAATGTTATGTGTTTTTCGAAGTAACTGAGTGGCTTGTAAACCATCCATAATAGGCATTTGAATATCCATTAACACGACATCAAAGTTTTTTGATGTCATCAATTCAATGGCAATAGCTCCATTTTCAGCTATTTCGATGTCCTTGATATTCAATTTATTTAAGAATAGTTTAGCGACGATTTGATTCATTGAATCATCTTCAACTAACAATACTCGTTTAGTTGATAATAAATTTTCATCTATGTTGATTAGTTGGCTATCGACGATGGTTTTATCATAATCTTGAGTGGATTCAAAATCCAATTCAAAACTAAATGTTGATCCTTGTCCTAATTTACTTTCTACCTTAATTTCCCCACCCATTGATTGTACCAATTTTTGTGAGATGACTAAGCCTAGTCCTGTTCCACCAAAGCGTCTCGTGATGGTGTTATCTGCTTGTGAAAAGCGGTGGAATAATTGCGAAATTTTAGCTTCTGATATGCCAATGCCAGTGTCATGGATAGAAAATTTGAGGCGGTTAATGTTCTTGTCAGTTGAAGAACAATCAGAGTAAGCAATTTCTAAAGTTACCCTGCCTATAGGCGTAAATTTAAAAGCATTGCTTAGTAAGTTGAGTAATATTTGTTTTAAGCGTAAATCATCACCTATTAAGGAATATGATTTATTTTTAATACATGGGCAATTACAATTTAGAGTGAAGTTTTGTATGTCATTTGGGAACAGCAGTAGGATTGAATCAAGTAAATCTTTAAATACGAAAGGTCTATTTTGTAATGAAAAACCGTTTGCTTCAATTTTCGATAGTTCAAGAATATCATTCAGTATAGTTATCAAATGTGAGGATGCTGTATTAATCTGCCGGAGGTACTGCTTCATTTCCTCGAGATTATTACATTCTTGTGCTAATGAAGACAGGTTGATCACACCATTCATAGGGGTTCTTATTTCATGCGACATATTAGCTAAAAATTGGCTCTTAGTTAAAGCTAATTGTTCGGCCTTGTTTTTTTCGGCTAAAAGATTTTGTTGAACATTTTTAAGATCAGTGATGTTTCTTTGTATTCCTACCCAGTAAATAAGATGACCTAATGAATTAAAATAGGGCGTAATGGTAAATGAATTCCAAAAAGTACTGCCATCTTTGCGATAATTACAAAGATCAATGCTAATGGGTTCTTGCTTTTCAATGGCTAATTGTAGGGCTTTAACTGAATCTTTATCAGTTAGTTCACCCTGAAGAAATTTTGGGGTTTTGCCTAAGGCTTCTCGTTCGCTATATCCGGTATGAATGGTAAATGCTTTATTAGTAAAAATAATATGTCGTTTATGATCAGTGATGATTACGCCATCAATTGGGTCATTATTGAAAAGTGATTTGGCGTGTCTTAGAAAATGTTTATCTGAATTTATTGCTTGCCATGGTTTTTTTAAGACCCTTAAGAAATTTAAAATCATGAGCTTCCATTAACATTAAAAAAAACAGCATCTATTTAATTGAAGTTAGATTGTAGCTTATGTCTTACAAAAGTAAAGTCAATGCAAATATTTTCAATAATAAATGAGTGCAATTTAAGAATATTAATTGATAGATAGAATAATAGTTTTAATGCTTAGTGGATTTCGTTTCTGGATGCTGATGTATATTCTTCGGTTGATTTAGCCATAATTGAAAGTTGAACTCTTCGATTACGCATTCGGCCTTCGGGGGTGGCATTAGTGGCAATGGCTTGATTATCAGCATTGCCAACTGCAGCTAAACGTTTGGAGTCAACACCTGCATCAATAAGTAATCTAACGACACTACTGGCTCGTGCGGCGGAAAGTTCCCAGTTTGACGGGTAATAGGCATTATTGATGACTTTATTGTCAGTATAGCCGGCTACATGAATTAGTTGTGGTTGATCTTTAAGGATATCAGCAATAGGTTGTAGGATTTCTATTGATTCAGGATTGAGCTTAGCTTCGGCAGCACCAAACAATATGCTTGCGTTGATTTCTATACTAATTCCCCAGTTTGAAAGTGTTACATGAACTTTGCCTTGATTGACTAAGGGTGCTAGGCGTTGCTCCAATTCATTAGCAATGTTTTTGATTTGAGTTTTATTTTGTTCTATTTTTTGCTGCTCTTCATTTACTTTAGTTATTTCAACTGGGTTTACTGGAGTACGCTCTTCGCTTAAAGAGGTTAATTCTAGGGCAGGAGGTATTAATACCGATATGGGCTCAGGCGCAATAAAATCGTTAGTTACCTGAGGGTTATCTAACATTAATGGATTGCTAGAGACATTTCCTAACTTCGAAGAAATTGGAGAGGAGGGATTGCCCAAAGCATTTCCCAAGGAACTCGACATTTGTAAAAACTTTTTTTCCTGTACTGAAGACACAGCATATAACACGACAAAAAATGCAAACATCGAGGTCATCAGGTCGGCATAAGAAATCAACCAGCGGTCTTTATCTTCTGGCTCTTCAGCTAATCTTTTACGAGCCATAATTACGATCCTGATGCCAATGACTACTCATGCGTTCTTTAATTAACATGGGGTGCTCACCTTGTTTAATGCACAATAAGGCATCTGCTAACATTTCGCGCTTTAGTATTTCAATTTGAATATGTTGCTTGAGCTTATTGGCGATAGGTAGAAACACTAAATTGGCTAAGCCTATGCCATAAATAGTTGAAACAAAAGCCATGGCAATACCTGGACCAATTAAATGAGGGTCACTTAAATTTTCCATAGTGTTAACAAGGCCCATAACTGCACCCAGTATGCCCATAGTAGGCGCATAGCCGCCTGCGGCCTCCCAAACTTTAATAGCTTGGCGTTGATTACGCTCATAACTATTAATATCTATGTCAAGAATGTCGCGAATTTTATCTAATTCGACACCATCCACTACTAAACGTAAGCCTTTTGCTATAAAGGGGTCTGGATAGGTATTGATATGACGATCTAGCTTTAAAAATCCTTCCATGCGAGCTGTCGTGCTCCACGTTTGAATAGTGGTGGTTAATTCTGGATAAAAGTCGCTATAAGGTACAAAGGCACGTCGTAGCATTCGAATGCCACGAATAAGATTGGATAAGCCATTTTGCAGTAATACGGCACTTAAAGTTCCGCCTAAAACGATAATAATAGCCGTGGGATGTAATAAAGATCCTAGTGGTGAACCATCTATCCATTGTCCAGAGATAATGACGACTAAGCCTAAGACTAGACCTGCTAAACTTCCCCAATCCATAGTGCCTCCTGAGTACTTAAATTAAATGCCTTTTTTATTAATAGCTTAAATAAAATGGTTTGTTCAACTGATGACTGCTGCATGTTGATATTAATTGTTGGCTTCAACTAACTTGGTTGCAATAGATCTAAATACAGCGGCAGAAACAGCCGTTGGAAAGGCGTCAATAACGGTTTTACCCATTTGTGCGGCTCGAGAAATGAAATCATCTTGCGGAATTGCACCCATAGAAATTAATGGTACGGCTAAATAAAGTTTTGCAGCTTGACTCATATTGTTTTGAATCAAGGTAGCTTGTTCAGGCGTAGAGCCAACCATCAGAATATGATAGGGTCTGCGACCTAATTGTGCATGTAAGGCCTTGATTTGTAGGTAAGCCGATTTAATAGAGTCAGCGGTGATGTTAGTTAACACAATAATATCAGCATTTGATAAGACAGGTAGCAAAAAGGGATTGTCATTTTCTAAAAAAACATCAACTAAGCAAAAATTGATATCTGGTTTAATATTAATTAGGGTCTGAGACAAGCTTTCGAGTGCCGAGGGCTGGTCTTTTAGGCTATTTATAGGGCTGCTCGATAGTTTGCTAAAATAAATACTTCGGCTTTGTTCAAACATAAATTGACTGAAATCGCTATTAGGTTCAGTTGAATCAGATAAGTAAATACCTTGAGGCTGGTCTGAAATAGAACTGATTCCTTGATTGTTGAGACTAGCATCCAGTAAATGCACATCGCTACCCTTATTAACTAATGCTGCTGCCAAGTTATTTAATACTGCATTTTTTTGTGTAGCAGGAATGGCTGATAAAAAGGCAATGTGTTTAGTGGCGTTAGCGCTTATTAAACGACGTAAGCCATCTGCTTGATCTTGGCGGGAATTACTTGACATGATTAGTTTGTTTGCTTGGGTTGCTGAGTGTGGTGTCGTTTGTCATTAATAAAGGAAGTTCACTTTCTTCATAGCGGGTTGCACTTTTTGCATGGCGATGTTGAAAAGCACGGCCTACTAATTTATCAGCATCGATTAAATGCAGGTCTTCTGGAACACGCTGGCCAGTACCTACGTAAAAAAGTTTAAGTTTTTGCCGTAAAATTACATCTAAGGCATTACTTAAGGTAACAGCTTCGTCAAGTTTTGTTAATATACAACCTGTTAAGCCAGAGCCGCGATAAGACGTAACCACTTCATTGAGGGTTTCAATAGTACTAGTCGCGTTCATGCATAATATGCGTTTGATAGGATTTCTCGCCCCCGATAGCATAGCAATTTGCTCTGCAACCATTTGATCGCGCTGACTCATACCTACCGTATCAATAATTACGGTATGTTTGTTTTTTAGTTCATCTAAAGCAATGTGTAAGTCCGTTTCATCTCTAACTGAATGAATCATAACACCCAAAATTTTCCCATAAATTCGGAGTTGTTCGTGTGCACCAATCCGGTAACTATCCGTAGTAATTAAGCCTAATTTAGAAGCGCCATGGCGCATTACACAACGTGCTGCAAGTTTAGCGGTTGTTGTGGTTTTACCAACACCAGTGGGACCAACTAAAGCAAACACACCACCTTGATCTAAAAAATGATCTTCATTGGTTATAATAGATAAATTTCGCATCAAGGTATCTTTTGACCACTGCAAGCCTTGTTCAATATCAATGTCTGCAGGAACATTTTCAGCTAAATATCTCGATAAACTAGCGCTAAAACCCATGGCTAACAATTCACGTAGAATACCCGATTTTGCTGGGTGTTGATGCTGTTGACTTGTCCATGATAAAGCTGACAACTGGTTTTCAAGTGAGCCTCGCATTGATCTGATTTCTTCCATGATGGCAGAAATATCATTTGTTGTTGGAGTCTCTTGAATTACTTCTGGTTTTATATGATCTAATTGGGGCGGATTTGTTAGGTTCGATTCTTCAATCGCTAAAGCAAATTCGCGTTCATCCGAAGCTAGAATTTCGACACCATTATTAACTGAACGATTAGATAAAATTATGGCATCAGGCCCGAGAGATTCTCTAACTTGGCTTAATGCGTCGCGTGCAGTTAATGCGAAAAAGCGCTGAGTTTTCATGCAGCAGCTCCGACAAAGTTAGTCACTTTGATCGTATAAGTGTCGGGCAATTCTGCTTGAGATAATACTTTAAGGTCTGGTAATGTTCGATGTAAAAATCGAGCTAGCATGGTTCGAAGAGGCGCGGGGACTAACAATATAGGTGGGTAGCCTAAATCCTCTTGCATTTGAGCTTTTCTTACTGTTTGAGTCACTAAAGTTTCTGCGAGGCCCGGTTCAATGCCTCCTCCATCTTGATTGCCAGATTGCATCGATTGTAATAATAATTGTTCTAGTCGATTATCTAAAGCCATTACAGGTATTTCTTGGCTACCTGGAATAATTTGTTCGAGTATGCTGCGACCTAATGCAATACGCACCATTGAAGTGAGTAAACTAGCGTCTTGAGTTTGAGGTCCGTATTCAGCGATGGTTTCAAAAATTGTATGCATATCTCTAATATGAATATCTTCAGATAATAAGTTTTGTAAGATTTTTTGTAGTATGGGTAGTGGTATTACCTTTGGTATTAACTCATCCACTAACCCTGGTGCTTCAGTGTTCATGTGGTCAAGCAAAGCTTGGAGTGCGTGCCTATTTAATAATTCAGCTGCATATTTCATTAGCAATTGACTGAGATGGGTTGCAACTACAGTGCTAGCATCAACGACAGTATAACCCATGCCCTGTGCTTTCTCGCGTAATGATGTACTGACCCATACTGCAGGTAGTCCAAATGAGGGGTCGGTCACTTTTCTACCAGGTAAATCTTCGGTAATCATGCCTGAATTAATAGCGAGCACTTGATCTGGGTATGACTCTCCTTTACCAATTTCAACGCCTTTTAATGTTACCCGATAGCCAGTGGGTGTTAGACCTAAATTATCAACTATATTAATACCGGGCGGTAAAAAGCCCATATCTTGAGTGAATTTTCTGCGTACGCCTCTAATGCGACGAAATAAATCGCCATTTTGATTTTTATCAACTAAGGGCACTAGGCGATAACCTACTTCAAGGCACAATGCTTGAACAGGTACCACATCTTGCCAAGTTACTTCTTCCATGTCTGGATTGATAACGGCTGCAGCTTCAACCTCTGCATCAGCAGTAACTGGAGGTTTGTTTTGGAAATAATAGGCTGTGCCGCCAATTAATAAAGCGAGAAACAAAAAGGCTAAATGAGGCATGCCAGGAATCATTCCTAATCCACCCACAATACCCGCTGTAATATAAAGTACTTGAGCTTTCATGAAAAGCTGAGTGACTAATTGAGTTCCGACATCCTCATCACTCACCACGCGTGAAACAACGGCACCGGCCGCTACAGATATAATTAAAGAGGGTAGCTGTGCAACTAGGCCGTCACCAATCGCTAGCATGGTATAGGTTTCAATAGCCTCTGAAAAAGCTAAGTCATGCTGTATCATGCCAACGACAAGACCGCCGACCATATTAACGATAACGATAATGATGCCTGCAACTGCATCACCTCGAACATATTTACTAGCACCGTCCATTGCGCCATAAAACTCAGCTTCTTGGGCTACTTCTTTACGACGTTTACGCGCATCGGCTTCGCCAATTAAGCCAGCATTTAAATCAGCATCGATAGCCATTTGTTTTCCAGGCATCGCGTCTAGAGCAAAACGAGCGCCTACCTCGGCTATACGTCCAGCACCTTTGGTGATAACCATGAAGTTAATAATGGTCAGAATGATAAAGACCACCACGCCCACTAAATAATTACCGCCAATCAAAAAGTGACCAAAGGCTTCGATTACTTTACCTGCAGCGTCAGGGCCATTATGACCTTCGGTTAAAACGATACGCGTTGAGGCAACGTTAAGCGATAAACGTAAGATAGTTGTTAATAACAACACCGCAGGGAAAGCCATGAAGTCAAGTGGGCTGACCGTATAAAGGGCTGTTAATAAGACAATAACGGAAATTGAAATATTAAAACTAAAGAATATGTCGAGTGCAAAAGGGGGGACCGGTAATATCATCAGCGAGAGCATGATAATTACGAGTCCTGGTGCCGCCAGTGCTTTAGAGTTTATGGCTGATAAGAACTTGCCTATATTCATTTGTTAGTCTCGGGGTTTATCGGAGTTTAATGGATCCATCTCAGCAGGAACCTCTACAAAATCGGGATATACGGGTTTGATTTCACCCTCAAGATGCCAGCTACGTAATTGGAATACATAAGCTAATACTTGGGCGACAGCGCTATAAAGTGGTGCAGGAATTTCATCGCCCAATTCAGTATGTTGATACAAGGCTCGGGCTAAAGGTGGAACTTCCATGATAACAATTTTATTTTCAGCGGCAATTTCACGTATCTTGGTGGCTAATTCATCTATGCCTTTAGCGATTACCAAAGGCGCTTGATTTGAATTTTCAGGATATTTAATTGCAACGGCATAATGAGTCGGGTTGGTAACAACAACGTCAGCTGTAGGAACATCTGCCATCATACGGCGCCTAGCCATTTCACGTTGCATGGCACGAACTTTAGCTTTAATTTCTGGGTTGCCGTCAGATTCTTTGGATTCTTGTTTTACTTCTTGACGGGTCATCTTCATTTTTTGTGAATAATGAATCATTTGATAGGGTGCGTCAATCAAAGCGATCAGGGCTAGTGCGCTAACTAATGCTGTAAAGGTCGTTAGCATTAAATGACCTAGCTCAGCACTCGCTACAGAAAGCGATTGTGCAGATAAGGCAAAAATATCATCGATTTGGCTGCTCATGACAGTCCAAGCGACGATACCAACCAATATTGTTTTTCCGATAGCTTTCAATAATTCAATCAACGCATGAGTAGAAACCATGTTGGCTAAGCCTGACATCGGGTTCAATTTGCCAAAATTGGGCCCTAAGGCCTTAGTACTAAATAAAAATCCACCAATTAACATCGGTGAGACTATTGCTGCGAGCATTAATAGAGCAACAAAAGGCGCTAAAGTAAGCATTAAGTCAATAAACTGTTGTAATAGGCCTGCGCCTAATAGTGCAGGATCCATAACATGTAAGCGATCAAAACTTAAGCTTTTAGAGAGCATATGTTTGAGTTGTCTAATGATGGCTTCACCTGACAACCAAAAACCAGAGGCAGCAGCCATCAGTACCGTAAAA
>QVQD01000130.1 GCA_003584875.1 Methylococcales bacterium | reverse complement strand
TCCGAGGCGAGTTGCATCCAATAGGCGCTGGCATTTTTCATGGCAGGTATCCAAATATCTAAAGTTTCACTAGTCGGCATGGGCGGTGCTAATTGACGCGGTACTATTTCACCATTTATGGGTGCATACAACATGGGTAACACATCATAAGCGGGTGCAAGTCGGTAGGGAAAATCACCATTATGATGATTAACCAGAGACGCATTGCCAAAATGCTGATCAGTATTCCCGATCAATTGTCCAAAAACGGCTTGATAACGCAGTGCCTTAGCCTCAGTTGAAGAGATCATTTTTTGATCGACTAAGCGGATTGCGGCCTTAAGCCACGTATCTCTCATGCCAAAATATTCATCATCGATCGCACCAATAGAAATAACGCCGCTACGCCCGTGAGCGCCATGCCTATCAAAACGTGTCACCTCTAAAAACACGCGATTTCCAGCAAACAAGATCTCTGATTTTGCCGCAGCAAATTCAGTTTTTCTGATGGATTCTAAAGCAATGTGCTCCGCAATCAGTAAGTCTCGCCATCGTGTACTAACGGGGGTGTCATCAGCAGGTGAAAATTTCACAATCACACCTTCTATTACGTCATGTTCATTACCTATGATGGATGTCGTAAATTTAGGTTGCTCACCTCCCGCACTCGACCCTGCAGAGGTGCCGGTCATCGCTACTTCTGCTAATTCCACATAATGCGTTTCACGTTCATTTACGTGTATGGGTATAAGCGGTGCCGTTAATGATTGATAGAAATACGCCAACGATTCATTGCCCACAATAATGTCACCGATACAATCTTCGCCCCGACACACCAAAGCATACAACGCATCATCATCGCTCCAATCAGCAATCCGTTCTGGAAGGCGAAGCTCTCTATTTTTATTGGTGAATGATCGACCGATAAAGCCTTGTGGCCGCATGTCCTGTAGAAAATAAGGTAAACCATCAAAGAGCTGTCGACCTTTGTATTGATCAAGTTCTATAGCAAATTGTCCTGCTACCAAAACAATAAGCTCCCCATAAGTCTGAACCGACCCTTGTGAGGTAACTCGAAAGATTGGAAATTTGGAACCTAACCCACGAAAGTCACGAGTGTATGCGTACATAGTTGATCGTGCTTTTCCAATAGAGATTACGCTATCCCCCGCACTGGCCATTAACCTAGAAAACTTCGACTGACTTATATTAAGCTTATACAACAAATCGGCCGTTTTTTTAGCTCCCCCTTGTAATGCACTTTTAAGTTGATTGTGTAGGCTATCCATTATTTCTTAATAGTACGAATAAAAACTGCATAGATTTTGAATAGATTATACTGATAAAAAAATAATTAATTCAATCACTTTTGCGATTAAACAATTTTAATTTGCATAGATAGTTTTAATCAAAATTATTAGCTACTATTAGCCCACCCTTATGAGCCAAGGTCAAAGCAGGTGCTGATATCGTGTTCCGTAACCGTCGTGGTAATTGCATCAAAGTGTTGCTCTGGGATGGCACGGGGGTGTGGCTGTGTCAGCGTCGCTTACATGAAGGTCATGAATCATCGTTAGGGGTATTGGAAGATTGGGAAAAAGACTGGTATCAGCCAGTTGAATGGATATATTTCTATAAAAGGGTAATTTCTTAACAACAGGATAGGTCATGAAATCGTGCACAACTTTTGTTCTTCTCATCGTATTATCTCTTATTTATAACGTCTAAAGTGCGCATTATAGACAAGCAATAATAAATAGATTGCTTTTTATTTTAACTTAGAAAATTAGTTTCTTACGAGTGACCCTTTATATTCTAACTGCTTGTATTGCTTATGCACTTTAGATAGATAATCTAGTAAAGTGTCATTTACTCAACTAATTAAGGCAATTATTGATGATATTTATTAAAATACTCTCCAGATATCTAAAGCTAATCTCTTATAACGTCAAATCATTTTAATTTAACTATTTTTAAAGGAGTAAGTTTTGGGGTTATTTTAATAACTTATATTTCTCTTTAACGAAAAGTTACTTTTGCTTTTAAAACATAGCTTTTTCGTTAAAAGTTTTTGCTATTTATTTCTGGAAAATTCAGAATTACTTTTGATAAAACTAAAATTTAATTTCGAATTTTCAAAATTCAATGTTGAATCGGCGAAGATCGACAATGGTCAAACACCTTTTTCAGTTGAAAACATCAAAATTTCTTAAGTAAAGGCCAGTATTCAATAACTAAAAAGCAAATTTGCTTAAGCAAAAACAAATTTCGCTTAACTAAAAAGCAGTTATTTGAATTGAAATTAATCTATTCGAATAAAAATAGGCTGCAATTGACAGCGAAAAAGGGTCTTACCTCTTAATTAACAGCCGAACTTCAATAACTAAAAAGCAAAATTTGTTATTAAAAAATGTCTTTTAGTAAAGAAAAAAAGCCTGTTCGACAATAAAAAACCAAAATATCGAAAGCATTTGGTAAAATATCAAAACCAATCGGTTTGAGCTAGGTGGGCTAAGTAAAATTTTTTTTAAAAGATTATAGCGCTTTTGAACTATACGAACTCTCCAAGCATGGTATCTGGGAGATAGTGTTAAACGAAATGACGTAAACTTTATAGCTAAACGCTAAGATAATTCCTTTAAAAAAACAAAGCATTGCTAGCAGCCACTATATTACCAGCGCCACAGAACATAAAGCGGTTATAGATACCTACAAATATTTGGAAACACTTGGTTTTAACGTCCCCTATTTAAAACCTGACAATAACTGTCAAATGCTGTCTTTACTCTGGTATCCCGACTTTTTTACCCAAGCTTTCCCTGCTTTAGAAACTAGTTATCGCATTGATCTTGACGCAGAGCGCGTTGAAAAGCGTAGTTATCAAACGTCCATCAATCCACCAATACTGCACCGCAAAGAGTTATTCATTAGGGCTAACGATCCCCGAAGTGATCAATTTAAAGAACTTACGAACAGCGCTGAGCAACTAGGTTTATTTGAAGACACCATTCATATTGGCTTTAAACAAGCATGGGAAAACCTTATTGCAGAAAAAGGCTTTCAAGTCATTGATCATCAATTTGTACCCATTGGCAATGATGAAGCCAGCATTGAACAAAGCGAACCTAATCCAAACTCCGGCCAAATCTCCAGACACTTAACTGCACTCTCCAGAAGCAATTTGTCTGCACCTATGCAATGTTTAGCGAGACATGGGTACTTAGATGGCAGTTTAACCGTCTTTGACTACGGTTGTGGCGAAGGATACGAGATAAGAAACTTAATGGCTAATGACATTACGGTTTCTGGCTGGGATCCGCATTACGCACCTGATCAACCAAAAAATGAAGCTGATATTGTTAACATTGGCTTTGTGATTAATGCCATAGAAAATTATAGCGCATGAAACAAACAGCAAAAAGATTATCATCTGCCCACGCTTAGGTGCTGCCGTTGACTTTATCGTTGAAGACGAAAACATGCGAGAAGTGGCGGATTGGGTAGCAGAAAATACGCCCTTTGATCGGCTGTATTTTTATGGCGAAGATAGGCCCATACATGTGAGTTACGGGTCTGAGTAAAAAGGTGAGTATATTGATTTAGTAATGACAGAGAGCGGGAAGCAAGTGCCTAGGATTAGAAAACTGTGTTAAGGTGGTTACGCCACATCACTTTTAATTGATTTTATAATCATGAAAACGGACACCCTGTTTTACCGCTTATTTCTGCGTCAGCCGAAACTAGCGTTGGAGTTATTAGGGCTAGATTATCCTAATGATAGTTATCAATTCAGTTCAGAAGAAATAAAGCAAACGGCGTTTAGAATTGATGGTTTATTTAAACCTGTTACCGATAATCCAAATCAGCCACTCATCTTTGTTGAAGTACAATACCAAGCGGACAATGATTTTTATGGGCGCTTATTTAGTGAGATGACCTTATATCTTTATCAAAATAAGCCAAAACGAGATTGGTTAGTATTAGTCATTTATCCACACCGGACAATTGAAAAAAAGCCCAGCATAGAGTTCTTACCTTTTTTAAACTTACCCCAAATCCATCGCATTTACTTAGAAGATTATCAAAATCGGTCTGACTTATCACCCTCACTAGAATTTATTCGCTTGATTGCCAGTGATAAACAACAGACAATGAGCCAAGCTAAAGCTTTAGCAGAACGGCTTGATAAAATAGACTTAGATGGTTTGGATCTTATTGAAACAATATTGGTTTATAAGTTACCGCACTTAAACCGCGAGGAGATTAGAAAGATGTTATCAGTATACGAAATCAAATTACAAGATACCCGTTTTTATCAAGAAGTATCTGCAGAAGGCGAACAAAAAGGGCAGCAAGAAGAATGCATTAAATTATTAAATCGCCAATTAAGACGCAAATTTGGCGTACAACCTGAACTTGAAACCATATTACAAAGCTTACCGACCCACCCTTTAGAAAAACTAGAAGACTTAGCCGATGACTTACTAGACTTTAAGGCAATGAGCGATTTAGAAACTTGGTTAGCCGAAAACACTTAAACCTAACCCATCAAAGATGTTATCAGTATACGAAATCAAATTACAAGATACCCGTTTTTATCAAGAAGTATCTGCAGAAGGCGAATTAATTGGCGTACAAAAAGGGTTGCAAGAAGAGTGCATTAAATTACTAGGACGTTTATTAAGACGCAAATTCGGCGTGCAACCAGAACTTGAAACCATTTTACAAAGCTTACCAAACCACCCTTTAGAAAAACTAGAAGACTTAGCCGATGCCTTACTAGACTTTAAGGCAATGACGGATTTAGAAACATGGTTAAAAGATAATACTTAAAAACTAATCCGACAGACACCCTATAAAATCTGTATCTATCAGATTAGGTCTGAGCTAGTACAGCTAATACATCATATTTACCTACTAATCCTACTTCCTTAGTATTCAAGTTCATAAATAATTGAGCTTGTGTTAATGCGCCTCCACTATTTAACCAAACATAACGACTCAAATTTGTGTAAATAAATGATTTTCCAGTTCCTTTTGAGGCAAGCTCCATCATATTTAAATTAATCTGGACTAAAGGCAGCAATCTCAGTAATACATTATTCTGTTGCTCCTCAGTATAAGAATAGAGTTCAATAAGCATTTCGTTCATCTAAACTTAAACCATTCTTTACTGTATTATATTGAATTCTATATGATTCAACACATCAACATTTAATCCCTCAAAATCCCAATCATGGACAAACAAACCGTCGATACTTATGACCGTGAAGCTGAGCACATTGCTCAGTTACATTCCAGCTTAACACCTAATCGGCTCTATACCTTAATAACAGGGTACTTTACCAAGACTGGCAACACTCTTGATGTAGGTTGTGGGATTGGACGAGATACGCAATGGCTTAATCAAAATGGTTATACAGCCATTGGAGTTGATGCCTCCGAAGGAATGTTAAAACAAGCTCAACAGCTTTATCCTCAAGTACACTTTATAAAAGATTCCCTGCCCGATCTAAACAGCTTAAACGGCCAGACTTTTCAGAACATACTCTGTTCAGCGGTATTAATGCATCTAAATAAAGCCAATATTGGCAACGCTTGCCTTAGACTTTTAGCCTTATTAAAACCCAGCGGGCACTTAATTATTTCAATACGCGGGACTGATGCAGACGATCAGAGAGAGCAAGGAAAACTCTATGAAGCTATTGATATCAAAGCCTTTAAGCACTTCTTTTTACAGCAAGGCTGTTCCATAGTTTTTTATGAACAAGACCTTGAACCCGCCCGCCAACTGATTTGGCATAATTTTGTTATTACGCCTTAAGCATTCTCATCAATTGACCAATTCAAAGCTTTTAAAGCCATATCCAGATGCTATTCGATAAGTTAAAAAATCATTACGGTCAATAGTAAAAATGCGCTGAACATCTAACATTTGTGCCACCGCTACTAAAGATGCATCTGCTAAATCCATAGGATTATCTGCATATTTTTCCATCAATAACAATGCTATTTTTAAGCTTTCGTCATCAAGTGAACAGATAGTTATACCTTTCTTTTGAACAAAAGCACCTAATGCCAACGCTGCTTTACTACCTGGCGTTAATAAATGAAATGCTTCTGTTAAAACGGATACAGTACTTAATAAAGGCTCACTAATTGTTTTTAAAGCGCTTAAGCAACGTGTGTGATAATTATCTTTAGGGTTAAATAGAGCAACTAACGGCCCTGTATCTACCAAAATCATAACTAAATCTTGTTTTGTAAAATAGCTTTAATGCCCTGCTTCGCATTAGCAGAAGAAACTAAAGTTTCGTCACCTTCGCCTAAGTCTAACTGCGAAAAAATCTCATAAGCGCTATTTTTTTGGGAAATAGGCTCGGAAGTTTCAAGCAATATCAATTTAGCGTGCTTCCCAAACCAGTTTTTGTAAATCGCAGGCAAACATATTTGCCCATCTTTTTGAATCATTGCTTCTAACTCAATAGCCTGCATAAGCACTACACCTCAGGATATATTAAGGATTAAATATAATAATTTGTACACTTGCTCTTTTGTGGGAGTTGAAAACCGCTTCCAAGAAAAGCCTTTAAGTCTATGTTATTGAATTTTTGTTCTTTTGGTGCATATTACACCTATATGCTTATTTTACTAAATACTAGATCTTAATCCCCTAAGTCCCTTACACTTGCTATAATTCAAGCATTGCAAACACATGCCGGATTAACGCTGTGACAAATCGCCCACGCATCTACAACAAACTTGTTAGAGACTTAATCCCTGAGCAAATAAGCCAATCTGGAAAGCAGGCCGACATAGGCACGCTAAATGATGAAGAGTTTCATCAAGCCCTGAAAATCAAACTTCTAGAAGAAGCGCATGAACTGTTTCATGCCAATAATAGAGAGGCGATTTTAAATGAATCAGCTGATTTACTGGAACTGATAGAAACCTTACTTAAACATCATGCTATTAACGTAACAGAAGTCTTTGCTAGGCAAAAACAAAAACGCGAAACCGCTGGTAGTTTTGATAAGCGCCATATTTTATATGCCACATCATCACCACAAGATCCGTTTGATAACCAAATCAAAGAACCACGCTTACCGCAATTATTGACCTTTAATTCTTTAACCGGTTTAGTGGATGTCATTAAGCGTGAACTAGAAGATGCTGATGCACTTTATATAGCCTCAGCTTTTTATTCACGCAGTATGCTCAACTTACTTTTAGATCCGTTCTCAAAGTTTTTACGTCGTGGTGGAAAAATCAAACTACTCACCTCCATTATGGGTAACTTTAATAATCCCAACGATTTAAAGCATCTCAGCGAACAACTAGCCGACATTAAAGTAAAAATCTTTTACCCGCTCAATGAACAAGGCAATCCCGATTTTAACCAAGCACCACCGCCCTTCCATGTTAAAAGCTTTTTATTTGTAAAAACAACCGGCCAACATGCGCTTATCGTTGGCTCCTCTAATCTTACTGAATCAGGTCTTTCTAGAAATCACGAATGGAATTACTTCTCCAATAGCGAATCCAACCTGATACTTAAAGATAATCTTTCTGCCTTTGAGTATGCACAACAAGAATACAATGATTACTGGGAGCATAGTTCAATACCTGTTGATGAACAGTTTATAGCCGCCTATTTACCACGTTGGAAAAAAGCCCACGAATTGCGTAGTAAAGTCAGTCAAGAAATGGCTAGCACTTTTAAAAACACTTTAGAGCCTAGACCTGCACAAATTAGAGCTTTAGCTGCACTGGCCGATCGCCGTTTAAAAGGCATTAATAAAACCACCGTTATTGCCGCTACTGGCTTAGGTAAAACCTATTTAGCTGCCTTTGACTTTAAACAAAGCGGCATGAAAAGTATTTTATTTATCGCTCATCGGGAAAATATTCTCATCAAAGCCTTAGAAACGTTTAGAGACGTAATGGCAGTCCCTAGTTTTGGGGCTATTTTATCTGGCAACCATAGAGTAACTACTGCAAGCTCTTGTATATTTGCTATGGTGCAAACTCTGTCACAAACAAATACCTTAGGCCACTATTCAGAAACGGCTTTCGATTATCTAGTGATTGATGAATTTCATCATGCCGAAGCCAATTCTTATCAACGCATATTAGATAAATTTAAACCTAAATTTTTACTAGGGCTAACCGCCACACCAGAGCGCATGGATGGTCGTGATGTCTTAAAGCTCTGCGATTATGATGTCGCCTTTGAAACCCGCTTATTCGATGCCATCAATAATCGCTGGCTAGTACCCTTTCAATATTTTGCCATACACGATCCTAGCGATTATCAAACCCTACGCTGGACTAATCGAGGTTATATAGAAGCAGAGTTAGACGAACTGTTAAGCAATGACACGCGAGCCGAACTGATCTTTAACAACTTGCTTAAATTCTTACCATCAACTGGAAAAATGAAAGCCTTGGCCTTTTGCGCATCTAAAAATCATGCCGAGTACATGAATAAAAAGTTTAATGAATTAGGAGCAAGTAAAGGCATTACATCCCTGTGCTTATTAGGTAAAGACAGCATAGCTAGCCGAGAAATAGCTATACAACAATTACAAGATGAAAACGATGCCTTACAAATTATCTGCTCTGTCGAAGTTTTTGGTGAAGGCGTTGATATACCCGCCGTCTCGCATGTTTTATTTTTAAGACCCACTCAGTCATTTACCGTTTTTTTGCAACAACTAGGGCGCGGCTTAAGACAAATAGCCGATAAAGATTATTTAGTCGCCTTAGATTTTGTCGGCAACTTTAAGCATTCTTATGTCGCCAGATTAGCTATTAATGGTTACACCAGCGTTAACGAATTCAAACAAAATACCTACGACAAATCAGTACAAAACCGTTTACCCAACGCCTGTTACCTGAGTGCCGATACCGAAGTACAGCGCATTTGGGACAAAGAAATTAAACACATTTTATCACCCAGCAACAAACTGGAAGCTCTACAAGAAATGTATCGCGATATGCGAACTAACTTAGAACACTCCCCTGCACTAATGGATTTTTTTGCCAATCCTGCCAGCCATGATCCCAGTGTGTTTATTAAAGAGAAAAAACTCGGTGGCAACTGGTTACGCGTTAAAGCCTATATGGATGACTTAACAGCTTACGAAGCCGCTTTACTAGACAGCCCCGCTGAAGCCCTATTGCAACATATAGAAAAAGAACTCAGCCCTGTTAAGTCTTATAAAATGGTTATCCTAAAAACCCTGCTAAAACTGAAGGGTACGAGTTGGAACATCACCGACATTGCCGAAGCTTTTTTAAACTATTACCTGAGCAACCAAGAACGCCTTGCCGATTGGGATGAACTCGCCAAAGCAACAAACCCAGAGCAATTCCCACTCAAAAAAGTAATCACGCATTTAATCAACATGCCATTGGATAAAATGGCTAATACTGGCGGTGAGTTTTTTCAACTTGATAAAGCCAATCAAACTTTTAGTATCCAAACGCCTTATCAAGACTATTGGAATAACATTGAATTCAAAGGGCTATTAGATGATAGGATTGACTTTGCTTTAGCTAGATATTTTTATCGTAAAGACCATGGTGCGGCACTAGCAAAAAATATGAAAGGCTTTGCCGTTGAAGTTGCTTATGTGAGTAAGCCAGATATTGGCTATACTGCCGCAATCCGAAAAGTGATCGCAAAAGCACCCGAAGCACAGCAATGGACTTTTAATTTTGATAAAGCTGGCTATTCCGGCACTATGGATTTAGAAATTCAAGAAGGTAAAAAATTTATTGCTTGGACATCTATTGAATACAAAGATATTAGCCGCTACCCTGCTAGGATTAAAGCGGCGGCTAGTGCTTTGTATTGTGAAGGGCAAAAAGGTGAATTTAATGTGATAGCGGATGCTATGGGTGTTGTTATAAGCAGAAATACAAACTAATAAATCTTGAGTATGAATCATTTAATGTTTTAACTGCTGTGCATTTAATACCATGTGATATCCTCTAAAATGCTGCAAGGTAACTAAACCTAATTGATTTATCCATTATCGGATGCAAAATTGTAATCGCTATATTATTAGTTGTTTAATTTGCGAACAATTACTTTGGTAATTGCTTTAGGATTCATCAAATAATCAATGCCACCTGTAAGAATGTATTGAAAGTTTGACGTTTCACCTGATTGTTGATCGGCTATATTTATTTTAATTTCGCGATCATGGAACGTCCATTTTGAATCACGTAGCACCTTAACAACTGGATCTATGATTCTTAATTGCGTTAACCTTACTTCTGTAAGTCTGGTGGTATGGAAATGATTTTCTTCTCTTTGCTCTTTACAGATAATCGTCACTTTTTCAGCTACACCCACGTCCTTAATAAACTTCCTTATGAAATCTTGTAGCTTTTCTCTGCTTTCTTCACCAGCAGCACAGTAAGGATCGATAACTTCCAGAGATTCAATGATTAATCCTTGGCCTATTACAGCATTACCGTAATAGGGGACGCGTAATAGGGGACGTACCACGTTTACATTTATATGTCGCCATTAACCGCATAAAGTGTGGTCTGACCCCTAGACCCCTTGATTTTTATTAGCTTTGCTTGGAGGCATTTCGTTACGCATCGAGACAAGGCCTTTTAACACAATGGGTTGGCGATCAGGAAACTCGGCCACTAAGCGTAACTCACCCCCCATGGCTTTAATGTAGCTGCCTAGGGTTGAGATCAATAAATCACTTCTTTTTTCAAGTCGAGAGATGCTTTCTTGTCCGACACCTAAGGTTTCGGCCATGCGTTCTTGAGTCAGTGATAAAGCTAGTCTTAAGTCACGCAGGGTTTTTTCTTCGGCAATCAATTCAGCTGTCATCAGCGCTATTTGTTGCTGTCTTTCGGGTGGTAATGCCGCTATTTTGTCTTTTAATGCGATAGCCATTTTTTATTTCCTTGCCTGTTTAAGACTTAAAATATGTTCATCAAAGCGATCATCTGCTTTTTGGATGAGTTGCCGATAAAAGCGTTTTTCTCCACCGCCGGATTTGTCGCCACCTACTAAGATAATGGCTTCTCGGCTGGGGTCAAATGCGAATGCAAACCGCCAAACACCATTATCCGCATCAAAGCGGATTTCTTTCATGTTGGTATGTCGTGAGCCTTTTAACGTATCGACTCTCGGGCGACCTAAACTGGGACCAAATTGTTCTAATAGACCGGCATGTGCCAATAAACCGTTTTGGACGGCTTCGGGCAGTTGGTCAAATTCGCCACTAAAGGCATCGTGAAAGAGTATAGTCCAAGTCATGTGATGAATTATGATCTTCTAGTCATATGTCGTCAAGTGCATATTTTGTGAGTAGAGATTACAAAGTGGCTGCTTGGGTATTGTTTTACTTTGGGTTTTGGCTACCCAAACAGGGAAGTTTGGGCGGGCACAAACGGTAATACCAAACATTCAGATAAACTTAAACTACTGGACACCGTGGAAAATTCTAAATTTATTAACCCTAAGAAAACATCTTCTAAGATAGTTGCCCAAGGGTCAATACCTTCAGGTGAATAAATAAAATGTTTGCATCTAAGTAAACTTTTTTACCTTGCAATGCATTTCTTAATCCTCCCACGCATCACGCTCCGCACGGATAAAAGCATTAACTTCTGTGGCATCTTTAAAACAGCCTTTACCTTGCCCCATCAGCTCTAACAGTGATCTTGGCTTATCTATGTTTTCTAACGACGCTAAAAAATCATCAGACAATAACAGATTATTGGCTTGTTTAATGGATGTGTTTGGAGATAAATCATCATCCAAAGGTAAAAAAGTTATTTCTACTTTTCTATGTTGCATCTCACGTGGAACGGGTATAAATGCGGGAGCATCTTCAAAAATCAATCTTGCATGGTTCATACTCACTTACTCATTTAATTTTTTGTTGCCCTTAGAATATCATCCAATGATCAGTTATCCATTCTCTTGGAGTATACCTTAATTTTATTTAATCTCGAATTTAGTCGGGAATCATGTTTTTCCTTGAGTGACACCTCTATGAACCATTTAACCCTCATGTTATTAAATCTTTGTTATGACTGACTCGTTGAGGTATGTTTATCACGTTTTTAAACTTTATTGTGTCGAGATCAGCCAATCATGCATATCAATTTGTCTCAAGAATTGGAGCAATATCTTCAAAGCAAAGTTAAAACGGGCTTTTACAACAACGCTTCCGAAGTGGTCCGTGCGGCTATACTTCGTATGTTTGAGGAAGAAAACAAATTATCCTCGCTAAAAACAGCTGTATTTATAGGTGATGAACAACTCGATAGTGGTGAAGGTATTCCTTATACACAAGCTCGACTTGACGCCATAACCGCAAATGCTTTTGCTAATAAACGCCAAGGCAAAAAAATAAATCCAGATGTCACCTCCTAATTACCCATTATTTCTCTCTCCACAAGCCGAAGATGATTTTACCGATATTCTGCAATATACACTTGAAACTTGGGGAGAAACACAAACATTTGCCTACCGTTCCTTACTCGACAAAGCGCTTTGGACAATTCAGCAATACCCTTAAATTGGTTACAGTCACTCAGATCTATCGATTGAACATAGAGTCTTTTTAGCAGGACATCATCTCATCATCTATAAAGCCAGTGACACAGCAATTTATATTTCCCGTATTCTCCCGAGCGTATGGATATAAAACGCCATCAGTAGTCTTATTATATGAATTATCTATAATGGCTAGTCTAACAACTCTTTATCATCATTTAAAATAAAAAACCCTTATGGTGCGCAGTTCTAATGGAATGCTTGAGGGTTGTTTTTGGATATAAGAATTAATGAGGGCTTTGTGTGTGGGCGTATGCTGGACTTATGTTAAGCCAATAATACCTTTTCTGCTGTGGCTAAGGGTAAAAATAGTACGTTGGGTAAGTCGATAAGGGGACGAAAACCATGGTGTTGATAGAATTGTACGGCTGTTTCATGTTTGGCATCCACAATCAGTGCATAGGATGCGGGGGCGGCGATCATCGCTTTAATGGCGGCATCAGCTAAGAGGGCTTTGCCTAAGCCCTTGCCTTGAAAGCGCTGATCTACCGTTAAGCGACCAATACGTACCGCCGGTAGGGTGGGGTAACGCGGTAAGCGTTTCAGGTCTTCGGGTGGTAAATCAGGTGTGGCTATGCTGGCCGCCGCAAGGGTGTAATAACCGGCTATTTGCTCATTACTGACATCAATGGCTACAAAACAATTAGCGATATGCCGGCGTATATCTTGGCTGACTTGCGTCTTGAGGTATTCATCGAGTTTTATTTCACCGCTGGAGAATGTTTTACGAGCGTGGCTGTTTTGTAAGGCTTCAAGCCGAAAAGGTGCGGTCACTGATTGCCAAACAATTCACGATGTTTAGCAAAGGCGCGTGTGAGTGCTGAGTTGGGTTCGGGTGGGTTAATAATACTTTCTGCAAACAGACGTTGATCATTGAGAGACAGACGGATGATATCGTTTGATTCTATCGTTTGTCGCGCTGCTTCACTGGATGCGCTCACTACAAAATCGGTCAAGGTGCGACCTTGTATTTCGGCGGCACGCTTAAGCATCGCATGGATATGCGCGGGTAGGCGAGCTTCGAGTCTGGCTGTTTGGGTATTAGATACTTTCATACTTTTAATATACGGCAAACTGCCGGATAACGTCAACTACTGTTTGACAGATAGGCGAAGCCGGACTGAAGTTTTTAGATTGGCTTTTACCAATGCACAAACTGCAATATCTTGTGGCTGAAAGCGATAAGCTTAGTGGATTTAAATTTATTCAACTAAAAAAGCCATTAATCAATTTAAGACACGTACTGCTCAAGGACGTAATAGGGGACGAGGACGTTTTCATTTATATGTGGCCATTAACCGCATAAAGTGTGGTCTGACCCTATGACCCCTATATGACCCTATAGACCCTATATGTGTCCCCTATAATCAAACCCTCATCAAAAACTACTGCATCAGTCATCTAGCATCCTTAATTAATGATAAAGAAGCTATCCTGCAAGATTTTTACGACAGAACAAGTCGTTAAAGAAATATTAATCAACTAAAGAATTTTTTAAAAACAGTAAGTTTTTTAAAAATTAATAAGTAATGATGAAACTTTTAAATTAATTCTTAAGCGACTTTACTTTGTCACGAATTTCATATGACTTAACAATTTTAGCCGTTCCTCTTTGTATGGATAAAACAACAGACAAGTAATTATGAAATATTTTGGCATCTAAATATTTTTCTGATAACTTCCTTGATTCAATCTCATGCGAACTATAATTACCTGCATATTGTGCATAATACCAATCACGTACTAGGGAATCTGAATGTTTACTTGAATAACGATCAATCATTCCATTAAAATCAATTTCATCTATAAAGTTTTTAAACGACTTTATCCAAGCAAGATGATACGGGGTTATATTATCTTCGTTAACGTCCTGTATATTAAAACTAAAGTTATGATGTTTTATACTGTCATTAATGCGATCTAAAATGTTTTTATCAACACTTATAATTTCATATTCAAAATTTATTTCTTTGTTTTCTGAGCTATACATATCTAATATCCTTTTTTTAAAAAATCTTTTTATAAAGTCTACGTTGTTGACTATGCATTCCACCAAAATCACCCTTAACATCTTCAACAATTTCGAAGCCATCCCAGACATCAGTTGTTTCTCCCACGATTAACCAATCAGGAAAAATTTGGGTTTGTTCAGCTATTTGATGCATCAAACCCTCATTGCCAAATCTGGAATAATTTCCACCAAAGCCATGATCTTGTAAAAGAATACCAAAAGGAGGTCTGTTACCATTGTTTTGACAAAACAACGCATCATAACTAGCATGAGCATCAGCCCCTAAAAAAAGAATGGCTAAACGCTCAGCGCCAAATTCACTATTTAAATCTGGATCACGTTCAAGTACTTCCAAAAAAGCATAAGGTGTAATACTAGGACGAGTTCGATTAATATTTCGAGGCTGAATATGAGGTCTCCAGCCTTTTGGAGACAAATCTCTTTCTGTCAAAGAGAGTCTTGCAAGTGAATGATATCCCTTAATAGGACTGTTATATCCTCGCTCTTTCCCATCTAAAACATTTTCAATCGCAGCTCTTTCCATTAAATAGTCACAGTAAACAAAACAATAGGCAGAATGACTTGAGCCAAATAGTTTAATTGCATGCCCGTCATAACAAGAGCCAGGATAAAACACCACGCGGGAGTTAAAAAAATCACTTCGATTAAAAACAGAATGCTTGGCATCAAAGTTCTTCAACCATGCAGGACATGCTTCAGATAAAGTAGTTAAATATTCAATCAATTCCATGAGTACTCTCCCTGTTAAAAATCAACTTTTAAACAACCACCGGTTACAGCAAAATGTACCCAACAACCTATAACAGGTTTGTTTGTAATGGCTTCAACAGCTGATTTATATAACGCTAATTGACCTGAATATTTCAGGGCATTTTTCTCCCATTCTGCTTGTGACATAGGGTTAGATTTATGATCTACAATAATATAACCAGCCTCTGTTTCAATTAACACATCAAGCCAGCCCGAAGCTAATTGTTGATTGGGCAGACGATATTCAATAGGATATTCCACCTCAATACGCTTAGCACCTAACTCCCGTGTAAACTGATTGAACCGCTCCAAACATAATAAAGCATCCTCAAGACTAATATGCTCGGTGACTGCATACCGACTCAACACTTTTTCTGCTAAAGGGCGCGGATCTTCAGGTTGATTAATCACATAGCTCGCAATTAACGCATGAATAGCTTCACCCAAATGCGCCATATCGGGTGTGCCTTTTAAACTAATACGCTCACCTAAATTTTTCACCTCAGATATCTTTGCAGACGCTAAAGCTGGATGATAAGACGGTGAAATTGTGGCGGCTTGTTTAGACATGTTTTTACTAGCACTGGATTCATCCACCCCTTTAAACCAATGCGGTGCAACAATAGCCTCATTAGCATTATCTGGAGCAGTATCCTGCACAAGCGCTTTAAAGACTACCGGGATATCACTCTCAACTTGTGGCAATGTTAAGGTGATAGTTTCTTCGGAATTGGGCAAAGGTAAAGCCCAATCTTTTTCTGCCTCATTTGGTTTTAAGGTATTTATCCATTCACCCTTCGTATTGGCTAAAGCGATAATTAAACAATCTCTCGGACGAGTAAACGTTACATACAACAAGCGTTTAGCTTCTTCTTCTGCCCGTTGTTTTTCTTTTACACCTGCATCCGAGTTTTCAACCTTTTCCTTAAATTGAATACCTTTTTCTTGGCTAGCAAAAGGGAATAAACGAAATTCAATATTTCTTCCGGCTAAAGGCTGAGTAATATCAAATCCATTAGCATTCTCTCTTACCATTACACCCCAGATATTATTTCTGACCTTACTATCCAAATCCAAAGCAATGACAATCGGCCATTCCAAGCCTTTTGCACCATGATGCGTTAATAATTTAACCGCGTTTGAATGCGCACTCTCCGCTTGGCCATCGTTTTTATCTTTTTGTAATTGTTCAAACCAAAACAATAAACCAACAGCTGTTGCTGCTAGTCCTTGATTTTTGCACTGTTGCTCATACTCTTCTGCAAAAGCTACCAATTGCTCAACATTTAATAAACGTTGCTTCGCTGCATTTGCATTATCATCCCATCTTAAAACAGTCTGATTAATATCCGCAGAGACAATGGCCTGACGCATTAACTCAACAGGGGTTAAATATTGCAAACGCTCTCTTTGATTAATTAAAGTCTTTAATATTGGGATATCGCCACCCCAGACCGCATCTTTCTCTTGCTTTGCCAAAAACTCAAAACGACCCTGTAACCAATTTTCTGGTGATTGATCTTGAGTTAAACAAATAAGTTCTGCAATTGCCAAATCATCTTTACGATCTACTAAAAAACGTATAGCGGCTAATACCAAGGCGGTCTCTGGCGTTGACAACAATCCTTTTTGGCTACGACTCATTGGAATATTAAAGCCAGCAAATGCTTTAGCAATATCGTCCAAATGGTCATTTGTTCTACTTAATACCACGACATCCCCATAATGAGCCGCGCGCAGTTCACCGCTTGTTTTATCAATAATTTGGTAACCCGAGGTAATTAAATCATTTACGCCTTTTGCCAAAGCTAAGGCACGCAGCCCCCCATTTTTACCTATTAATTGCCAATGCTGAACAGCTGGTTCTGTATGCGTTTTAACATTAGGTCTTGGTTCTAAGGCTACGCGTTCTTTAGGTAAAAGATGAGCAAAGGTGGGTACAAACACCGAATTTACATAAGACACTAACTCAGGTCTTGAGCGCCAAGATGTATTAAGCACCTCTGTTTTAATACCGTTATTTTCTAAATGTTTTAAAACAGATTGCATCAATTCAGGATCAGAACCCCTAAAGCCATAAATAGCCTGCTTAACATCCCCTACCCACACGACTTTTTTAGCTAATTTAGCTAAGCGTAAAAATAATGCCAATTGTAAAGGACTGGTATCTTGAAACTCATCAACCATCAGTAAATCAATTTCATCTTTTAAAACAGCCTGCACAGAAGCATTTTCGAGTAATTGATACAATAAATGCTCTTGATCCGTAAAATCGATTAACCCGCGTACTTTCTTTTCATCTTGATACTGTTGTAACGCAGTCACTGCGACATCAAAAATTAACTCGTAGTAACGAGTGATATCAGCATGTAATTTTGGATGTGCTTCAAAACTGCTAGCAATTAACTGAACTGCCTCACAAGCTTGCAAGCTAGTTTTTCCTGTTTCTGCTTTAGAAAGCTTAACCCACGCAGACCAATTTAATACACGATCTTTTAAAAGCGCTTTTTCCCCTTGTATTAACGCTAAGTAATCTTTACTCTTATTAGTAGTTTCTTTACCTGATTCAACGGCATCTTCTATAAACTTAATCGCAGACTCTAACGCCTGCCCAAGTTCTGCATCTAAATCTTTAGTAGATACTGGAGGCAAATACTTTAAAATTTCCTCTAAACTTCTCTTACCATCAACTTTAAGTTGCTCTACAGTTAAATCATTAGCGCGAGTGGCAACTACCACTCTTCTAACCACATCACTCCAATCATGCGCACCCTTGCCATCTCCAAAAAGAACAGCTAGCGCATTTAACTCTTGCACCGTTTCTGAAGTTGAAACGGCTTCAAATGCACGATTGAACAATTGTGTTGCCTCAGTTTCTTCTATCACCTTAAGATTAGGCGATAAGCCTGCTTCAAATGCAAAACGATTTAACAATTGCCCACAAACACTATTTACTGTGCCTAGTAAAGCCAACTCCATTTGATTAGCAATATTGCTATATCCACGCTCATTTAACCGTTGTCTTACGCGCTCACGTAATTCATTCGCGGCCAAATTAGTAAAGGTTGTACCAATAATACCTGCCGGTTTGGCAGCATCTTTCCCAGTTAAAATTTGTTCTAACTCATTCGCTAAACGAAAGGTTTTACCACTTCCAGCACCAGCACTTATAAACGTAATATTTTCCATTATTGATCTCCTCCGAAACCCATAAGCACTTTAAAATCATTAAAACCATCGTTCGTTTCTGGTATCACCAAGGCATCCTCACCAGGATTTGAGTCTTCAGTTGGCTCTGTACCTGTAACTGTTAACTCAACACGGCCTTGCTCAAATTGCGCCATACGCCACTTATAGGTATTACGCATTTTTTCCCAGATTACCCCATAGCTTTCAGCTTCTAAATCACCACTCTTTGCCACCCAAGCATAAGGGAAATAATGTGTGTTTTGCGCCAATAAAACGCCCTGATCAATTACAAAAAAAGCCACCGCTGGCCAACTATCTGCTGATATTGATTTATGACGCATATAAGCATAAGTTACTAATTGCACATGTTTATTTTCTTGCAACATTTCTCTACGATATTTTGTACCGCCCCACTTAATATCAATAACTGCCTCTACACCTTCAGCATTTAAAACAGTCATATCAATGGAACCACCGATTTTACCGCCCCAAAAATCAGTTTCTTGCTTAAGCTCCATTTGAATATCAGTCACGTTAGCAGCACGCAATTGTTTTATTAAGGCATGCAAAGAATTTCTAGATGTCGCTATAAATTTTTCTTTTTCAGCCATTCGTCCGCGTTGTAACAACACAGCACCCTCTTCTGTTAATAACTTTTCTATATGCTCATTAAACCAAGCATTAACAGGCGCTTCATCAAACTGAGGCTTTTTTACATCGCCGGTGTGCGCCTTAAAGAATTGCTCATAGAGTCGATGAACTAAATTACCTTTTAAGGTATTTCCATCCGTTAAAGACTGTAAAGTACCCGCTTTTAATGAGGCTTTGTATTTTAAAACCCACTGGTAAGGGCTATAAAACAAGTTCTCTAAGCTAGAATAGGACTCTTCATCGCGTGGCGTTAAATAATCCCCAGAGCCTAAATGCCACCAACGTGTTAATGGTGCTAGGGGTTGGGCAATAACAGGATCAGTCACTAACTTAGCTAATACATTCAATTTCGCGCCTTCTAAAACAGCGGTTTCTAAATCAATTTCTTGCCAATTTTTTAAGCAACTCGACAACTGATCCCATAATGGGTGATGCACTTGATCAGTCTCATGCACCACTAAAATCAAGCGCTCTTGCGCTGCTAAAATGGGTTTTAAAGACTGAGCGGCACTTAATTGCAACGCTTTATCTAAATCAGCTAGTAAAACATCTTGTGCAATTAATTGCTGACGCTCCAGTCCTGACCATGGATAATTAATAGGGCCTGATTCAGCCTTTAAATCCCACCAGATCACAGAATCAGTCGGCTCATAAAAACTAGCCGCTTGCTGAGTCCCCAACAACCAAGGCGTTTGATCTGGAATAGACTCTGCAAATCTATCCACAATGCTGGTGCCGGCTCCCGTTAACTGTGTCACCAAATAACTTAATTGCTCTTGTTTAATAACACTATCGCCAGCGTCTAATAAGGCACTTAAGGCAGCATCCAATTCTTTAGTTTGGCCCAAAGCCACTGCATATAAAGTCGTTTGAGCAGGATCATGACTCACTACATTTTGTTGCTGAGCCAACCACTGTTTAACTCTTAGAATACGCTTTCTTGCTACCGTAATGGGTAACCCGTGCTCTGGCAAATAACGCTCTGGTGAGAACCAATAATTTATATTTGCGCGTAATTTATTAAAGCGTTTTTGATTAAAATCCTCACGCGCTTGTTCGTTAGCCAAAATGTCTGCTAATTTAGCATCCCATTCCGCACTACCCAACCCAGGTTTAGAGGCTACAACCTTAGCTAATTGGAATCGAACCCTTGCAGAAATAACACCCATAGGATGCGTTAAAAATTGCAAAAGTGCCTGCACATTTAAAGGCGCCCAAAGTAACTCTAAACTGATCGGTAATACTTGTAAAACCGGACGCAATGGTGACAAATGCTCAAAGCCTAAGCGCGGTAAATACACTGTATCTAAAGCATCATCCAATTGCATCCCTTCATCAGAGGCCAAAACAACGATTGAATTATCCTTAAACTGCGTCGCTGCTTTAGCTAAACTTTGGCTCACTACTTGTGCAGATAACGCTTTTGATTTTGCTTTTAAAACCACAAAACTATTATCGCTACCCGATAACGCCGCTTTAAAAATAGAACCGTCTGCATTCTTGGGTAAGTTTTGGGCCTGTAATTGTTTTAAAGTGTTTTGCACTACACTTAGATCATTTGCATGTGCACAGCCTGTTAATTCAACAACCTGCGTTGTCAGCTTAAACTTTTTTAAAATGGCTTGCCATAGTGGTGAAAAGTTATCAAAAACATCTAACAGAACAACTTCTTCCACTTGCGTTTTTTGTGTTTCTAAAACAGCTAAAACGTGCTGCAATCTTTGACCATAACTTAAGCTCACCTTATCAATAGCTGATTGCTCTACGACGGCTAAGTTTTGTAAGCGTACTGACACAGATTCAGTAAACTTGCCTTTCCACCCCGCCTCATACCAGGTATCACGCCAAGCTAATAGTGTTTTAGCCACATTAAATGGATCAACGGCAAAAGAAGCGCTATAAAAATGCTGGCCATTATCAGACTCCTTTAAACAGCTCATGTACTGAATAATACGAGCCGTAGGCGATTCTGGTACCGATGGAATTCCACATTGGGTTTCTAAAACAGATAAAAAGCCTAAAGGCCCCACAGTCTTTTCACCCATTGAGGACAGTGTTGTGGTTGTTTTTTTACTATCTAAACCTAAGCCAAGCGTAATCTTCATTTAAGTCGTCCGTTTTAGTCTGTGCAATTTAATAAGGTAAGCGTTTATCTGAAGAAAGTTTAACAAAGTAAAACGACAAAATAGGTCGTTTAAACATTATTATTTTCCCTGTACTTATAAGTAGATTTTTAATTTGTATCGATTATGTACAATTAAAACTTTTGACCGTTATAGTATTCGTGCTCTGAATATAGTGGGAGTTTCTATTTGAAATGGGACTTGTCCATTTAAAACCAGTAGATCCATATCGCCACTTATCAAAACCTCAGCTTTTCCTAAATAAGCTAAATCTATGAATTGTTGATCTTTAATATCGCGGCATTGCACTAGGTCATCAGGCAATTGAGCTTTATTTATACTAATAAAAATAACGTAAGGTAAATATTGTTTAGCTATTGCTTCTATTTGTAAAATTGAAAGTTTAAATTTAGGATAATTAAGCACTCTTAAAAACTCAGCAACCGAGTCATTACTAGCTAAAACAGTTAATGCCTTATTTTGCCATAACTCAACTAAAAAACTTGAATGCCCACGGAAAAGCAATGCAGAAATTAATGTGTTCGTATCAAAAACAACCCGCATTACTTTCTAGCCCATTCAATAGCCTCATTAATCATGCTTTCGGTAATGTCCTGTTGCTTTATAAAACCCCTAATATCATCTAAGCTCTCACCATCATCTTCAGCAATAACTAATACCTCAACTTTTTTACCTATTGGCAAATTTAAAGGTTTACTTAATGTTAACTGCTGAAGATTGTCCACGGTGATAATCTCTTTATAAGCATACATAATTTTTCCTTGAAACATAAGACTATAAAAATACCAGTATATTTTAAAACCGACAATATACGTAAACAATTGTGGTATTTCACCTTTACACCGGTAAAACCAATAAATTATTTTGTACTTTAAGACGTAGATTATTTTTATGAACCACTTCAGCCCAATTAAGATACTCTGAAGGCGGGTCATAAGTATTATTAAAAGGATCATACTGACCCTCAATACCGGTAAGTACTGTCATTGAATTAGTGGCAGCAGCCTTAACGCCATCATCCGTACACCGATGGCCGGCATAAAAATCATTACCTGGCCACGACACATGATCCCAAGCCACAATACTAAATAACACACAGTCATTAAAATTATCCCCTGCCTCAGCGTAAGCAGTCGGAGGACAAAGTTGTGGCTTATCTTGATTACCTTGTTGTAAAGGTCTAACCAAAAACACCAACTTATTAAACTGATACCGTTCATTTTGACATTCGCTATACGGATCGTAATACACCGCCGCAATATCAGGCAAAACAGCCGAGTGCTTATGAAGCAAAGCAATTAAAGCCTCTTTAAGATAAGCACACATTGAGCCCTGAAAAATGCCAGAAAACTGACCACAACCCAGACCTGGCAAAGTGACCAAAGCCTTTTTACCTTGATGATGCGCTTGTTTATTTGCATATATCAACAAAGGCAACAAACGACGCTCGTACAATGCTTGATAAGCCGGCACATTAATCTGATCATTAACAGTTGCTTCAGCCCAATCAACTGGTTCATGACCCGTATCATTTCTTAATAAAGCGCCTGGCGTAAATAGCAATGTGCCTGATAAAGGCGTTTCATGTACCTGTGGATTTGCGTGTTTGCCGTCATCATAAATCTGAACAGGCACAGCAACACCTAAATCACCCAAAATGGATAACTCAGCGTGATTCCAATCTTCGCCCGTGCCATACACAGACATTTCAGCAAATTTTTGGGGCGGTTTAGTCCCCACCAAATGCTCTAAAAACGCTTCGTTATTTAAACTGGCGACATTTACACCCTTTAGTTGCTCCTGCAGAAATACGCCTGCATTCCCAACACCATTAGTTATTAACTTACTACGATAAGCATCTATTTTTGCATACGTATCAGGGTGAATTAAGAAGGAATATGTCATATAAAGACTCTTTACTTATACAGCATTAAAAAAATAGTTTTCATTAGATGCGCTAGGACCTGTTGATTTAGATTGGCCTGATTCATCAACCCAGTTTTGTTTAAGAGTCAATTTTGACACTTGAATTGGCGCATCTTCAGCCCAAAACCAACAAACACTACGATCACTTCTTTTTTTACAAGATATGCCTACAAAGATAGACTCTAAGGCATTCATATCTCTTTGCAAGGTGCGTATGCCAACAGAATAACCTTTATCAAGAAGTTGATCCTGTAAATTAGGTATGGTTAGCGTCATCTGAGGATGGCGGGGTAAAATGTTGATAATATGGTATAAACGAATTACTTGTTCACTCATAATGACACCTCAAATAGTTTCAATAAAATTAATGACCGGCATTATCCGGGATCACTATTATTTAATTATTATTCAATTTCCAAAAATCTAACGAAAGCTCAGATTGTCGTTTGTGTAAGGCCATAATTTCTTTTTGGATTACTGCCTCTTCTTCTAAAACCTCATTTGCCTTTTCCGTTTCATCTTGAGTTGGTAAAGGTATTATTAAATCTTGTAATTGACTCAATTTAATAAAAGACACAGTACTTCCTTTAAATAACCGATTTAATATTTCTCGCCCCAAATCCGACCTCAGCAACATATATAAGGCTTTTGGATTCACCCAATTTTCCTGATGGTTACCTCTATTGTCATCAACCCTAATAACAACACTTGACCTCCCAGCCAGCCAATAATCCAGAGGTGCATCTGCCGGCACAATTCCAACTTTACCAACACTGCCTTTTATTACTAGAACAATATCGTCAGGTCTAAGAAAAAGATCTTTAATTTTTCTCCTATCAATAGCTACATTTAGGGTCTTACTTGCGCTCTGTATGTAGCCAAAGCTAGGCAAATCTTGCGCACCAACTTCAGCTACCTCAATACCATCAAGAGCTTCAGCCAAAGTTTTAGGTGAAATTAACTTCGCAAAAGTATATAAAGCCACTCCCTGCATTTGCTCAGCATGCTTAGCTATAGCATCCAAAATATAACTAGAAACAACAAGATCAGCATTTTTCTCTAAGATTTCATCTATCGATACATCTCTAACATTATAATCTTCGTGTTTCGAGTCAATAACTAAGCGACATAGTTTTTCAATATTAATCAGCTTATTCTTATCTCTAGGCACAACACTTATATATTCAGCTACATCAGCATTAACAAATCGAACTTTAGATGATGCTTTATCAGTATTTAATATCACAATAGAAAAGGAAGCTGAAGCCGTATCTATCAACCCTGTTGGCATACTTACAACAGCCTCAAGTATCTGACTCCTAACAAGATAGGACCTTAGATCACGATCAGCACCCGTAAATAAAAAATTCTGTGGCACCATAAATATAATGCGACCCTTTATTTGCATGAGTAAATGCGAAATCGCTCTGCCTTGAGTTGACTTAGAATTATATTTAAATCGCTCAAATAAATCGTAATCAGTAATAACTTTAACTTGCCTTAAAGATCCTCTAACTATTAAATTAGCTATAGCTATAGGCAATTTCCTTAATTTTCCCACCTCAACATCAACTACACCTGGATTTGCGTAGAGATCATTATTTAAAACTTTTATAGGTTTATCACTAATAATCGTTGCTATCAAATTAGAATAACCAGTATAAAAATCCGACTCGATAATAGGTAAGCCTTTTTTACAAATCACTCTTCCTGTAAATTGCCCCGTCATTTCCCAAGGTAAGTACACTTCTTTACCAACGATTTCTTGCGCCAAAGAAACCATAAAATCAACGACTTCTTCTGGTAAGGAACCATGTTGCAAACCTAATAAACTAGCGTCACTTGGATTAAATTTTTCTAAAATACCATTTGATCCCATAGTCAAGATTAAATCTACTAGAGTAACTAACGTAGTAAAATTAACCTTACTAACGATCAGTCTATGCTCTTCATTGAAAGATTCATCCTTAGTAAAATCAAAAATTTCAAAAAAAACATTATTTAAATTATCAAAAGTTTTATTTATCTTAAGATTCTCAGGTAATCCCAAATCCAATCTATTAGATATTTTCCACCAGGCTAAAAGCATCAAACTTACAATGATTCGTTCTTTACGATCCAACTTTTCATAACGCATCTCATCAAATAATGCTTTAATTAATGTATCGTTATTATCGTTATTATCGTTATTATCGTTATTCATATTTCTATTTGATTTAATAATAGTTGTATGTAGTGATTAATGCGTCACCTTCAGCAACAACAATAACGCCACCTTTATCCAGAATCTTCATTATCAAACGCTCTTCTGCTCGAATCTCCGCTAAAAGTTGACGCGCCAATTTTTTACCAAAAATCAATTTATCTTTCATATCGGCACCATGCTGTAACACATACTCGATCATTTCTTTAGAAATGCCTCTTTGCGATTGTCTGGCTTTTAGATGATTGGTAACGTGCATTTTTTAAATCTCCATTATCAGAAAGTGAGACTAGTATATAGCCTTTATTATAAGAATTCAATAATTATTATATATATAATTTA
>QVQD01000060.1 GCA_003584875.1 Methylococcales bacterium | reverse complement strand
AACCCGCTGACAGCTGTAGGCCGGAATAAGACTTTAGGAGCGTAAGCGAGAAAGCGTTTCCGGCATCGGTGTGCTCCTGTGCCGGAAACGCTACCACGCGCTACGCTTGGGTAGTCTTATTCCGGCCTACGGCATTTGTAGGGTCGACAGTCGTAGGCCGGTGAAGGCTTTACGAGCGTAAGCGAGAAATCGTTTCCGGCATCGGCATAGCGAATGAAGTGGAGTCAAAACTCACGAGTTTTGATGGCAAAAAAAGTGATGTCGGTCGGGATTTGCAAGCCCCGATCAAAACGTTTGGGATGGGGTTAAAAACTCCATCCAACGTACGAATCAAAACTCTTGAGTTTTGACTCCAGCTTCGACCCGCTGACAGTTTAAAGTTAAATAAACACAGAGACCGAAGCGGGTCGGGGTTTGTAACCTCGACTGAAATGTTTAGGTGCTTCAATAATTTCGAAACCTTAAACGTAAGGAACGGGGTTATAAACCTCGATCCGCGTAAGGTTACTTTTCCGGCTCAACACATGATATGTTGGGGTTCGCTTTGCTTCACCCCAACCTACAATTGGTCAGCCTAAGTCCGTAAGTCTCTAGTGCGAATCCACCCTAAGCGAATATTCTATATAGATTAATACGCCGTACGGCTGTAGAAAGTTTGGTTGATTCCATAATCATTGATTATGGATGTAAGAAAAATAAGATCTTGGGTGAATTAAATCTTTTGTAAAGCTATATAAATTAGCAACCTTGTACCAATATCCAAGGTTTAACCACCACTGCCCAGACATCGGCATTAGCTTCTAGCCAAGTGAGGGCTTGCGCATCTGATACTAAGGCCACTTGTTGATTTTGCATCCATTCTGCAACTTGGTCTTTATTATCAATAGAAAACTGATGAGCTACTTCTATCAAATCCAGTTCTGACGCTACAAATACGGCTGCGCCACTGGCAAAAAAGCGCTGAAGTTCTTGCCAAGCAATTTTAGAGGTTTCTAGGTTAACTTTATCTTTATTAAGCGTGTCGATGTTCGGGTCGATCATAGTGAATTAATATTTAATGTTGTTGTAATAGGGAGTGCTGGTATCTCTGAAGCTGAGCGGGGGATGCTTCAATGGTTTTTGTAAGCTGAGTAACGGGGGTATGCCATAGGTGTCAACTTAAGACGGGGCAGTATGAATAATGGTATTAGGTGTAGGTTGGGTTAGCGATAGCGTAACCCGACACGATCGTCATGTGTCGGGTTACGGCTAGCGCCTAACCCGACCTACGTTATCTAAGATCCTATTAGCTTGCTTTACCCGCTTCAGTCGCAGCAGGCACTTCAATTAAACGGCCAGTAGAGCATTCATAAATATAGCCATACACAGGAATATCTGAAGGTACTAAAGCATGATTTTTAATGCGTAATACATCTTCTAAAACGCTTTCTTGTTGATCTTTAATGGTCAGCCAGTTGATATATTTGCCTTCTGCTGAGCCATGGCCTTCACAGCAATCGTGCCAACCGCTAGCATCTATAGATGCAGTTTTTAGGCTGCTATTTAATAAATCGCCCATGATTTCATTATTGAATAATTCCATGCCACAGTTGGTGTGGTGGATAACAAACCATTCTTTAGTGCCTAATAATTTATAAGAAATAACGAGTGAGCGGATAGCATCATCACTGGCACGTCCACCTGCATTACGAATAACGTGAGCATCACCTTCTGATAAACCTGCATATTTTGCAGGATCTAAGCGTGCATCCATACAAGTTAAGATGGCAAAATGTCTGCCAGGAGGTAGGGGTAATTCGCCTTTATCGCCGAAATCATTTACGTAGTCACGGTTTGCAGATAATACTTCGTTTAAAATTTTGCTCATAAATACCTCTTAATTATTATTGGGTTATAAAAAGAACCGCCTGTTGATAGCTTTCCTTTTGAACTAAAGTGCAATGGAGGAAAGCGATTTCCATTACAAAGTAAGCGCTTTGAAGTTTACCCTAAAAAATGAATGATACAAATAGTATTTCAGTTTATGAGATATAACAAATACAGGGCTAAGCAGTTAAGAGAAGAGTCCTGATAATGAACTATAGCTATCTACACAAGTAATAATCACATTATTGGTACATTTCAAACCGTAGTAGGGACGTCCTTGCGTTACGATCGACATCTACTTATAGTTTTTAGGGTGGATAATGAGTGAAAGCTTTATAAGTTAAATGTAAAGCGTTAGTAAATCTATTTATGTCTGCAGGTCTTTTAATTAGTAGTATTACCGTGTATAAACATTTATTTAATAAGGTTTCTATATTTTATAAATGACATCAATAACATCCTCAAGCATATCGACTACTAAAAACACTGTTACGTGTACAAACTGCAATCTTGATAAATTCTGTATTCCTAAAGGACTCGATCGATTTGAGGTAGGAGAACTAGCCTTATTGGTTAATCGAAATAATATACGTCAAAAAGGCGAAGCCATTTATCATGCGGGTAGCCCTTTTAGGGGCATGATTGCTCTTCGATCTGGCAGTGCAAAATTAGTAAGTTTTGGGCAGCATGGTAATGAGCTCATTGTTGATTTTATATTACCTGGTGAGGTTTTAGGTTTTGATGGTTTGGCTACGCAAACTTATAATTGCACCGCCATTGCCTTGGAGACCGTTAATTATTGTCATTTACCTGCGCATAAAATCGATGAATTGGTTACTCAGAAATCATGCTTAAATCACTTATTGTTACAAAGATCTTGTAGTCAATTTGATGCTCAAGTTGAAAGGATGATGTTAAATAGGCGCTCTGCTGAAGAGCGTATTGCAAGCTTTATTTTGCAAATATCAGAGCGATTAAAGCAACGAGGCTATTCTGAAATGGACTTTCGTTTAAGTATGACTAGGGACGAAATAGGTAATCATTTAGGAGTTGCTCACGAAACAGTGAGTCGTATCTTTCATTTGTTTCAGTCTAAGCAATTGATAGAGGTTAAATCTAAACACGTTAAGATTATTGATAAAAAAGAGCTGTTTAACTTTTACACCACGTATTCGTTAAACAGCCCAAAATAAAGAGGATTTTGAAAGGCAGCGCATAATAAATTACAATTTGTTATGCGTTTTAGACGATATAAACAATAAAAAAGTTACTTATTTTCTGACTTATGAGCAACATAGCCAGCATCTTCAGCGATGGCTTTTGCTGTTGTTTCATATTTGCCATGTTCATTACCTTTTATAAGTACCACAGTTAGAACAACCGCTGCAACAACACCGCCAATAATAAGCCAGAAATTATCTTTTTCTTGTGTTTCTGTGATCATGTTAATTCTCCACTAATAATTTAATTTGGAAAGCTGTTGAGTAATGTCAACAGGTCGCTATTTAACCAAAGGAAAAAATTAAAAAGTTGAGCTAGATCAAGAAATAGTCTTTTTCAGTATTTATTGGCTAGGTTTTTATCATTCACAGGCTTTGCTTCACTGCCCATAGTTAATGATTAGAAAAACTGTAGGGGCGAATTCATTCGCTCTGTATCCTTGATTTTTGAGTTACTGGGCAAATGAATACGCCCCTACAAAGTACTCGCTTTTGAAATCTAGATAGCCCTTGCAATGCTTAGCCCTCAGGCATAATTATTTGTCTAGATACCTATGCCAGTCTGGGCTTGGATTATTCAATAATTTTCGAAACGATAAACGATAGTAACGGGGTTAAAAACCCCGTCCCGCTTGATTTAGTTTTGAGGATTAAATCGTTTTGGCTAGTTGCTCTGCATAGCCGATGTACGTGCGTGGTGTTAATGCCAATAAGCTTGTTTTGGCATCGTTGGGTATGTCGAGTGCTTCAATAAAGACTTGCATTTGTTCTGGGGTAATACGATTGCCACGAGTCAATTCTTTTAGTTTTTCGTAAGGTTTTTCTATGCCGTAACGACGCATGACTGTTTGTATGGGTTCTGCTAGTACTTCCCAGTTGGCATTCAGGTCGGCTTCGATGGCATCAACATTAATTTGTAATTTTGAAATACCTTTCAAGCTAGCTTGGATAGCAATGCTGGTATGGGCAATGCCAACACCAATATTTCTTAATACAGTGGAATCGGTTAAGTCACGTTGCCAGCGCGATACGGGTAACTTTTCTGCCAAAAAGCCAAACAAAGCATTGGCAATACCTACGTTACCTTCTGAATTTTCAAAATCAATAGGATTAACTTTATGCGGCATGGTAGAAGAACCGACTTCTCCAGCAATCACGCGTTGTTTGAAATAGCCTAAGGAGATATAACCCCAAATGTCGCGATCGAAATCTAACAAGATGGTGTTAAAGCGTGACAGTGCATGAAAAAATTCGGCGATATAATCATGCGGTTCAATTTGGATGGTATAGGGATTAAATTGCAAACCTAGTGAGACTATAAAGTCTTGGGCAAACTTCGCCCAATCAACATCTGGGTAGGCAATGGCATGGGCATTATAGTTACCTACAGCACCGTTTATTTTACCTAATAAAGCTACGGCCTGAAGTTGATCTTGTTGGCGTTGCATACGTGCGACCACGTTGGCAAACTCTTTGCCTACTGTGGTGGGTGTGGCTGATTGGCCGTGGGTGCGCGACAGCATAGGTTGATCAGCTGTTTCGATCGCCAAATTTTTAAGTGCATTAATACAATCAGTGATTTGGGCTTGGATAACAACGCGACCTTCTTTAAGCATTAAGGCATAAGACAGGTTGTTAATATCTTCTGAGGTACAGGCAAAGTGTATAAACTCACTGACTTTTTCGAGTTCAGCGCAGCCCGCTATTTTTTCTTTAAGCAAGTATTCAACGGCTTTAACATCGTGATTAGTGGTTTTTTCTATGTCTTTGACACGTTGAGCGTCAACTTCTGAAAAGTCACTGATAATGGCGTTTAGCAGTTGGTTGGCGCTGTCACTAAAGGGGCTAACTTCAGTGATTAAAGGCTGTTGAGCCAAGGCTTGCAGCCAGCGGACTTCAACCAGTACACGAAAGCGAATTAAACCATATTCACTGAATATTGGGCGTAGTGCGTCTACTTTATCGGCGTAGCGACCATCAATAGGAGAAATAGCGGTGAGGGTAAAGTTAGTCATGTTGTTTATATTAAGTGTGAAAGAGTAGCGATTTTATAGGGTAAGTGTATCAAAAAATAGGCCATAGGCCTGAGCTTTGTTTGTATTCAATGCATGCAATGAATTATTAGCGTTAGTTTGTATGAGTCATTTATATTACGTAGTAACCTTGTTTTATTCTCGTTTGCTCGTGCCGAGCACCGCAGGTTTTGTCGGGATTAGCCCGAAGGGGCGCGGCATGGATGCCGCGCGGCGGTAGGTGGGCAGGAAGCCCTCTCTACCGACCAGAGGCAAAACCGAGGAGCGCAGGAAGAAGCGACAATCGAGCCGCCTTTTCTTTGGATACTTTCTTTTGGCGGAGCAAAAGAAAGTATCTCGCCCTCGGGTGCGAAAACCCGATTCAAATAATTGTCGCGATAGCGATCTCATTATTTGTTTTTAACATCAGAATGGTTATGTAACATAAGTAGGCTATTACGATGCTAAACTAAAGACTTACGGTATTCGCCCACCTTTTTAGAGTCACAACATCATGCTGGATATACTACAAATTCCCGTATTAAACGATAACTACATCTATTTACTGCATGATAGTGATAGCTTAGAAACGGCAGTCATTGATCCTGCTTTAGAACAACCTGTATTAGATATATTGGCTGAGAAAGGCTGGCAACTGAACTATATTTTAAATACGCATCATCATTGGGATCATGTCGGCGCTAATTTAGCTCTAAAGCAACAAACTGGCTGTAAGATTATTGCGGCGGCATCGGATCGAGAGCGTATTCCTGGCATCGATATCGGTGTTGAGCAGGGTGATGTGTTTTCATTAGGTCAGCATCAAGCGCAGGTTATAGAGACGTCAGGTCATACCAGTGGTCATATCGTTTATTATTTTGCGGGGGATCAGGCCTTGTTCTGTGGCGATACTTTGTTTGTGATGGGCTGTGGTCGCTTATTTGAAGGTACGCCGGGGCAAATGTATGCGTCTTTACAGACTTTGAAAGCTTTGCCTCCGTCAACGCGAGTGTATTGCACACATGAATATACTTTGGCTAATGCTGAGTTTGCCTTAAGCGTAGAGCCAGATAATAGTGATTTGCAACAAAAGCAGTTGGCAGTGGCAGAACTTAGATCCATCAATAAACCGACAGTACCTTCTACCATTGCTGACGAAATAGCTACTAATCCGTTCTTTAGAGTGGAGATTATTAGTATACAAAAAGCACTGGGCTTAGTGGGTGCTGCACCAGATGTCGTATTTGCAGCCTTAAGGCAGCGTAAAGATAATTTTTGATGATTCCCACTAAGAATGCACTGCTATCAAGTTAAGTTGGAGTAAAACAGCTTTAGCTGTTTTACAAAGCAATAGCTAAAGCTCAGCACTCCAAGCTCGTAGGCCGGATAAGCAAAGCGCATCCGGCATCAACGGTGGATGCGCTTTGCTTATCCACCCTACATTACCGCTCTTGGACAACTACTATTACTTTGAACACCGTAGGGACAAGTCGCGACGCCTAATAATTGTTATCGTTTCCACGTCCTGCATCACTGACTTTAAGCCTTAGGACGCATATGCGGAAATAACAGCACATCACGTATAGACGGCGCGTCGGTAAATAACATCACTAAACGATCTATGCCTATACCTTCTCCAGCAGTTGGTGGCATACCATGTTCTAAGGCGACGATATAATCGGCATCAAAATGCATGGCTTCATCATCTCCCGCTTCTTTTTCTTCTACTTGTTTTTGAAAACGTGCCGCTTGATCTTCGGCATCATTTAATTCAGTAAAACCGTTGGCGATTTCTCTACCACCCAAAAAAAACTCAAAACGATCTGTAACATGCGGATTGTCGTCATTACGTCTTGCTAATGGTGATACTTCAACGGGGTACGCCGTGATAAAAGTTGGATTCATCAAGCGGCTTTCTACGGTTTTTTCAAAAATTTCGATTTGTATCTTGCCTAAGCCGTAACCGTCTTTGACAGGAATTTTTAAGTTTTGGGCAACGATTAGGGCTGCCTCACGGCTATCAAGGTCAGCGATTGTTAATTCAGGATTAAAATGCAGGATAGACTCAACGACGGTCATGCGATCAAAGGGCTTACCAAAGTCATAGACTTCACCTTGATAGCTGACTTCTGTTTTACCTATGACTTCCAAGGCAATGCCACGTAACATAGCTTCGGTTAAATCCATTAAGTCATGATATTCGGCATAGGCTTGATAAAATTCCAGCATAGTAAATTCTGGATTGTGGCGCGTTGATAAGCCTTCGTTACGAAAGTTACGATTGATTTCAAAGACACGTTCAAAGCCACCAACGACCAAACGTTTTAAATACAGCTCAGGTGCAATGCGCAAAAACATGTCCATATCTAGAGCATTATGATGCGTGGTAAAAGGGCGTGCCGTTGCGCCACCAGGGATGACTTGCATCATAGGGGTTTCAACTTCTAAGAACTGGCGATCGATCAGGAATTGGCGAATATAAGCGACTATTTTTGAACGGATTAAGAAAGTATCACGCGATTGTTCGCTCATGATTAAATCTAAATAACGTTGGCGATATTTGATTTCTTGATCGGCAAGGCCGTGAAACTTTTCAGGTAGAGGTCTTAAGGCTTTGGTTAAGAGCCGGATATCATCGACTTTAACACTTAATTCACCAGTTTGAGTGATAAAAAGCACACCTTCTGCACCGATAATGTCGCCAATATCCCACTTTTTAAACTGTTCGTTATAAAAGTTTTCAGGCAACGTATCTCTAGTCACATAAAGTTGAATCTTGCCCGACATGTCTTGGATATGAGCAAAGCTGGCTTTACCCATAACTCGTCGGGTCATCATTCTGCCTGCCAGTTTAACGCGGACAGGTTCGGCTTCTAAGTCTTCTTTCGATTTTTCGCCATATTGAGCGAACAATTCCCCAGCAATTACATTGCGTCGGAAGTCAGTGGGGAAGGCGATGCCGCCGTTTTCACGGAGTTCATTTAACTTGCTACGGCGTTGTTTGATTTGTTCTTGTTCGTCTTGTTGGTTGTCTGACATGGCTTTTAGTAATTAAATGATTAAGTAAAATAGCTGTGATTGATCTAGGCAGCTTAAAGTCCGCTTTTTAGACTCGCCTCAATAAACTGATCCAAGTCACCATCGAGCACGGCTTGAGTATTGCCCGTTTCTACGCTGGTACGTAAATCTTTAATACGCGATTGGTCAAGTACATAAGAACGGATTTGACTGCCCCAGCCTATATCTGATTTGGTATCTTCCAAAGCTTGAGCCGACTCGCTACGTTTACGCATTTCCAGTTCATATAACTTGGCTTTCAACTGCTTCATTGCAGTCGCTCGGTTTTTATGTTGTGAGCGATCACTTTGACATTGAACGACGATGCCCGTTGGGTTATGAGTCATACGCACAGCAGATTCAGTTTTATTAATATGCTGACCACCCGCGCCACTGGCACGATAAACATCGACGCGTATATCAGCAGGATTAATGTCGATATCGATGTCATCATCAATTTCGGGTGAGACAAATACTGAAGCAAAGGAGGTATGTCTACGATTGCCAGAATCGAAGGGTGATTTTCTTACTAGGCGATGCACACCCGTTTCGGTACGTAACCAGCCAAAGGCGTATTCACCCTCAAAGCGAATGGTAGCGCTTTTAATGCCAGCAACATCACCTTGAGATTCTTCAATGAGTTCGGTTTTAAAACCTTTGCGTTCGCCCCAGCGTAAAAACATGCGTTCAATAATAGAGGCCCAATCTTGCGCTTCGGTACCACCTGATCCAGATTGTATATCTAAGAAGGCGTTGTTAGGATCCATTTGACCAGAAAACATACGTCTAAACTCAAGATCAGCGACTCTTTTTTCAAAATGCGCTAAGTCATCAACTACGGTAATAACTGTTTCTTCATCATCTTCTTCTACGGCCATCGTTAGCAGTTCTTCGGCGTCTGCCAAGCCACGTTCTAAGTCATTAATAGTGTTAACAATGACTTCTAATTGACCTCGCTCTTTACCTAAGGTTTGTGCTAGCTCGGGATTGTCCCAAATCTTAGGGTTTTCTAATTCTCTTAAAACTTCGACTAAGCGTTCATTCTTAATATCAAAGTCAAAGATACCCCCTAAGGGAATCGCCCCGACTTTTTAAGTCGGCAATTTTATTCTTAATTGGATTTATTTCTTGCATGGTGTTGCGTTTAACCTATGACAGTCGATTGCTAATGTCTGAGACATAGCTCGATGAAAACTTTAAAAGGGCTTGATTATAAACTATAAGCGACTTGCATTCATGTAGAACTTGGCGTGATGATATTATCTTTGGCTTGATTATAGGCATGTTATTGGTTGTAGGACAGTCTGACCTACCTAAGCTGTTAAATACTTACGCCAGCTTTTAGTTAAAACAGAGTGCCGACAAAATTCTATTGCTATCTTGTTTATAAGTTAAAATACCTAGTAAATTTGATAATAATTGATTTTTAACACATAGGCGTATTTGATGAAGATCATAGCTTTATACAGTATCAAGGGTGGTGTGGGTAAAACCTCAAGCGCAGTTAATTTGGCTTATATTTCTGCTTGCAAAGGCTATCGCACCTTGGTTTGGGATTTGGATCCACAAGGCGCTAGTAGTTATTATTTTCGTATTAAACCTAAGATAAAAGGCGGTAGCAAAGACCTTATAGCTGGCAAGCGTGATTTGGACGGCTTGATTAAGGGCACTGATTTTGAAAATCTAGACTTATTGCCTGCGGACTTTTCGTTTAGAAATTTAGATTTGGTTTTGGATACCAAAAAGAAGCCAACCTCACAAATTAGAAAATTACTTAAACCCTTGGCGGAAGATTACGATTTTATATTCCTAGATTGTCCTCCGAATATTTCGCTACTTTCAGAAGCGGTTTTTGCTGCGGCTGATATTTTATTGACGCCTATCATTCCTACTACTTTGTCTTTACGAACTTTAGAGCAACTGAAAGCCTTCATAGCAGAAAATAATCTGGATAATCTTGCTTTGATTCCCTTTTTCTCTATGGCCGACCGTAGAAAAAAGATGCATAAAGATATTATGGATGATTTAATTAAAAATCATCCTGAAATATTAACAACGGCCATTCCTTATGCCTCTGATATAGAACGTATGGGCTTGGAGCGCCAGCCTTTAGGTGGGTTTACTAATAAAGGTAAATCTATTAATGCTTATCATGAGTTGTGGCAAGAAGTCATGATGCGTGTTGATGCAGAATAAGCGTTGATTGTGGTATTGGAATAATCAATGATCACTATTATTCAACGGGTCACTGTGGCAAAGGTGACGGTTAATCATCAGGACATTGCGGAAATTGGAGTAGGTATTCTGGCTTTGCTCGCTGTAGAGAAAGACGATACAGGCAAAGAAGCCGAGCGTTTACTGGAGCGTATATTAAATTATAGGATATTTGCAGATGAGCAAGAGCGCATGAATCTAAGTTTAAGAGATATTAAGGGCGGATTGTTGATTGTCCCGCAATTTACCTTAGCAGCCGACACCCAAAAAGGTAATCGACCTAGTTTTGTTGCTGGTGCTCCCCCAGAAAAAGCTCAGCAATTATTTAATTATCTTCAGCAAGTTGCTTTAACTATTTATCCAGCAGTGCAATTTGGACAGTTTGCTGCGGATATGCAAGTATCATTAATTAACGATGGCCCAGTTACTTTTACCTTGCGAACCTCCAAGTCGCATTGATCAGATGATCATCGATACAGGGCGTATAAATGCCGTCCTTTCAAAAGCTTAACGGTGGGCGGTTACGTAGAGTTTGGAAATGATAAAAAAGTAGAAGCCATTAATGTAGGTCGGAAGAGTCTTTGGGAACTTAAGCGACAACAAGCGTTTCCGGCTCACGTATCGATCTTGTGCTGGAAACGCCAGCACGGGCTGCGCTTGGCTGGTCTTATTCCTACAACGTTTTTTAATGTGGGAGAGGCTTTCACAGCCATTATCCTTAAGCCGACCTACACAAAGTTAAAGCTGATAAAACCAATTCGTCGGTGCGATGTACATTAATTTTTAATTAAAATAGAACCCTTTTATGAACACTGATCCCCTTATTGATGAAGCCTGGATGCGTTATGCTTATAGATTGGCTCAACGAGCCGAGCAGCTAGGTGAGGTGCCAGTGGGTGCTGTTATAGTTAAGGGTGAACAATGTATTGCCGAAGGTTGGAACGCGGTCATTGATCTTCATGATCCAACCGCTCACGCTGAAATAGTCGCCTTAAGAACGGCCGGTTTGGCAGTGGAAAATTACCGCTTAGGTGCTGTCACACTTTATGTCACTTTGGAGCCTTGTGTGATGTGTATGGGCGCGATAAGTCATGCGCGTATTAATCGTTTGGTGTTCGGCGCTTATGATACTAAGCGAGGCGCTGTTTGTAATGCCTTGAGTCTCGCCAACGCCAGTTTTTTAAATCATCATATTAACTGGGTCGGCGGGATTTTAGAGCAAGAGTGTTCTACTTTGTTGCGGGATTTTTTTAAAGCCAGACGCTGATTAGTCTTCTCTTAACTGTTTATAGCGATTAATTAAAGCATTGGTGGAGCAGTCATGAGTAGTGATGACTTCGTTATTTTTAAGTTCTGGCAAAATAACACCTGCTAGTACTTTTCCTAGTTCCACGCCCATTTGATCAAAGGAATTAATATCCCAAACTGCGCCTTGTACAAAAATTTTATGTTCGTAAAACGCTAATAAAGAGCCCAGGTTCTTGGGTGTCATTTTACTAAAGAGAAAAGAATTTGAAGGTTTGTTGCCAGGAAATACTTTAGAAGCCACTAACAAGCTATCAGTTTGTTGTTCTGGGCTGAGTTTCGTTTTGACTTCTTCCTCGGTGAGGCCGTTCATTAAGGCTTCAGGTTGAGCTAAGAAGTTTGAAATTAAAATATCATGATGCTCAGGAAGTTTGTAATGACTGTTGGCTGCTGCTAAAAAGTCGCAAGGTATTAGTTTAGTACCTTGATGTATGAGTTGGAAAAAAGCATGTTGGCCATTAGTGCCTGGTTGTCCCCAAATGATGGGGCCGGTATTATAGTCGACTTTTTCGCCCTGTAGATTAATGCTTTTGCCATTACTTTCCATGTCACCTTGTTGAAAATAATCAGCAAAATAACGCATAGATTGATCATATGGCAATAAAGCATGAGATTCGGCATTATAAAAATTGTTATACCAAACGCCCAGTAAGGCCATAATTACGGGTATGTTTTCTTCAAAAGGCGTGTTAAAGAAGTGGCAGTCCGCTTCGTAAGCACCTTGTAGAAGTTCTTCAAAGTTATCCATGCCTATATATAAGGCAATGGATAAGCCTACCGCTGACCATAAAGAATAACGACCACCCACCCAATCCCAAAACTCAAACATGTTGTTGGTATCAATGCCAAATTCGGCGACATTTTCTGCGTGAGTTGAAATAGCGACAAAGTGTTTTGCTATCGCTTGATGATCTTGTGCTTCAGCCAGAAACCAATTTTTGGCTGATTTAGCATTCATCATGGTTTCTTGGGTATTAAATACTTTAGAGGCAATGATAAAAAGAGTCGTTTCTGGAGAAAGAGATTTCAAAACTTCAACAATATTGATTTGATCAATATTAGAGACATAATGAACTTTTAAAGAGGCTGAACTGTAGGGTGTTAAGGCCATCGAAACCATTTTTGGACCTAAGCCTGAGCCACCTATGCCGATATTTACTACGTCAGTGATTGCTTTTCCGGTATAGCCCTTCCATTCGCCTGAGCGCACAGATTTACAAAATGTACGCATTTTTGTTAATACCCGATTGATGTCAGGCATGACGTCTTGTCCATCAACATATATAGGCTGATTAGATCTATTGCGCAGGGCTGTATGGAGCACAGCGCGATGCTCGGTGGTATTGATTTTTTCGCCGGAAAATAGTGCTTTGATTTTATTATCAAGCCCTGCTTGATTAGCAAGGTCGATTAATAATGCCTTAGTTTGTTCTGTAATTCTATTTTTTGAATAATCAAAAAGAATTTCATTAAGTTGAATGGAAAACTTGCTAAAGCGGTTGATGTCTTTTTTGAAAGCATCTCGAAGACTATCATTTTTGGTTAACTCATAATGATCTTGTAAGGCAATCCACGCTTTTGAAGTTGTCAACGACGACATGTTTAAGGCTCCGTTTAAAATAGTTAGCTTAAGTCTACGAAAAGCAGGACTGGATAGCAATAGCACAATAAATGTATTGTTACTTTTGGGTTCTAGGAATGCAGTATTTTTTAATAAATAACTTATATGTATTAGCTATTTTTTAAGTAGCCCTAGAATTTTAGTAAAAATTTTTTATTTGCACAAACTATCTTATGAGTTATATCTAGTGTAGATTTTTTATTTCTGTTGCACTAAATGTCAGCTCTATAAGCAAATTAGTAGAAATTAAAAATACTATAGGATTCTATCAAGTTCTTTATTTAGCTAAAGGGGTGTGCTAGAGTCTGCAGTGCTATAACTATGGTATTTAGCTATATATATTATTTTTGGCTAAAGTTAGCTTAATAGCGCATAAAAAAATTATATAATAATAAGTATTTATCGAAACGGGAAGGTATTATGAACACAGCGCAGTTATTAAAGAAGGTCTATCTTGTACTTATGGGAGTGTTTTTCTCTGCTTCAGTATGGGCGCATGGAGGTGCAGCAGGTACCGATACGGATCAATGTAAATTTGAATTAGAACCCACTCATTGGATTCATTACACTGCTTATCAACCAAAGGCGTTTCCAGCGGAAGAGTTCTGCGGTAACTTACCAGGTACCGATACTTTAACGCAGTTGGTTTTCGATTATCAGGACATGAAATACAGAAACATGTTGGTTGAGTTCGAAGTCACAAAAGAGCCAGAAGGCACTCGTGTATTTTTCTTGCCTAGTGCTAAGCATAAAAAGGGCTCTATTAATTTAGAATTGCCAAATGGCGTGCCAGAGGCAGGTCAATACTTGATCCATATTACTTTGGTGCCAGATCCAACTGATACTGAAAATCGTACTCAAGGTCAAAGATTAGATGTGCACATGGGCTTTAAAGCGGGTGGCGGCCAACAAGTTAGCAAAAATAATTTGCTGCTATATGCATTTTTTGCCCTAGCTGGTTTATATGCATTGTATTTATCAAATGCAGGCTTCAAACGCAAAGTGAATGAAATCGTCGGTAAAGTTAAAGAATGATTAAGTCGACGTAGTTTATCTACGTGATTAACCTTGAGAGACCAGTCTTACATACAATTTTAAAGTGTGTAAGACTCGGTCTGTCTTTACTGGCTGCCGATTTTATTAAGAATCAAAGAGGAAAAATACAATGGTAAAGTTATTGTCGGTTGGTATGCTGTTGATGCTTTTTTCTGTGCCAGTATTGGCTCAGGATTACGAAGATCATGACGGCATGCTTATGAATCACGGCGATGGCCATTTGATGGACATGGCAGGCGGAATGGTAATGGGACAAAATGCCGATAATCTTCCTGGCGGCTGTGATCGTATCTCAGAAACCAAAGAAATTACTGTACATGCTGGACATAAATATGCCGAGAAATTTCCAGGCAGAATGTTCGCATTTGATACACAAGAATTTAACTTCAAGCCTTGTACCAAATTAACGGTACATTTTATTAATGAAGATAATATACGTCATCAGTGGATGATGCATGGCTTACCCAAATATTTATACCCTAAAGGTATGTTTCACCTTGAGGCCTCAGGTCCTTCAAAAATTTCAGGCACTTTGATTTTACCTCCAGGTGATAAAACTTATTTAGTGCATTGCGATATAGCGCAACACATGGAAAAAGGCATGAAAGCCCAACTTAAAGTGGGTAAAGGTGATGGTGATTTGCCCAGTATTCCCGGAGTGACGGCTTATGTTGTTGCCGATGATTACAAAGCTACCTTGCCTGAGTTGGCTATTAAAGCCGAGGCAGATGCGGCTAAAGCAGCAAAAGCAGCTGTAGCAGTTGCCGTAACTCCGCCAGTAAAACCTGCCGTAAAAGCCGCTGTACCAGAAGAGTCAAGTATTACCGGTGTAACCGTCATTGGTTTAGCTATAGGATTGCTGTTGGCACCTTTATTAGCGCGTAAATTTAAAGGTATGAGTGCTGCAGAAGTAGTGGCTTATGTACTTGATTTACTAAGAACAAGTTTTGACTCATTACTAAAGTGGCTATCTACTTTAATGAAAATGATTCCATCTAAAAAATAAAAGAACAATTGTTTAAAAGGCCCTGCTATCTCTGGTTGCAGGGCTTTTTTTTGAGAGAAAAATGTTAGAAACATTAACGGGTATCTGGGGATTGTTTATCAGTGCCTTTATATCTTCTACCATTGCCCCTGGTGGTTCAGAAGCGCTTTTGGCTTATTTAGTATCAGAAGGTCATCACCCTATAGTTCAATTGCTAGCGGTTGCTACAGTGGGTAATACTTTAGGTGCACTGACTACTTGGGGCTTAGGTGTAATGGCGGCTAAAAAATTCCCCGTCGTTAAGTTATTACCTGAAAATAAACAAAAAGCCTTAGTATTAGTTCAAAAAAGAGGCATTTGGATACTATTTTTTTCTTGGCTGCCTATTATAGGTGACGCATTTTGTTTTGCTGGCGGTTGGTTAAAACTGCCTTTGTTGCCTGCTTGTTTAGTGATATTTTCAGGAAAGCTAGGAAGATATGCAGTGCTTGCTTGGATGTTCGCTTGATAGGGTTAGTTTGTTTATTAAATTATTAAGAGGTTGTTGTGCTTCGCCATTTTCCTATTAAAGGTATTCTCTATCCCCATAAAAAGCGCGATTATGTGATAGCCGCCTTTACTTTTTTTTGTGTAGCGGTTTGTTTAATCAGTGATGCCAGTGCTGGTATTGAAAAACAAAACGCACTCGGTGTTAGCGGTTGGGTTTTTTTAATAGCCTTATTGCTGGGTGAGAATAGAGAAGTCAGAACTCAGGTTGTAATTGCGGTTATTTTTGCAACCATTGGTGAGCATTTTGCCTCACCCTACATGGGCGGCTATACCTATCGTTTTGGAAATGTGCCCGCTTATGTGCCTCCAGGGCATGGCATGGTGTATTTAACGGCAGTGGCTTTAGCTCGTTCAGGGTTGTTTTTGCGTTATGCTAGAGAAATTACCGTATTTGTTTTAGTCGTGTGCGGATTATGGTCATTATGGGGCGTAAGTGGTATTCCTGAGCAAGGGGATTATGTCGGAGCGCTGCTGTTTTGCGTATTCTTGATTTATCTATTCAAAGGTCGTTCGCCTATGGTTTACTTAGCGGCTTTTTTTATTACTACATGGTTGGAACTCATTGGTACCGCTGTGGGGACATGGAAATGGGCAGCAATTGATCCGGTATTGCATTTGCCGCAAGGCAATCCTCCAAGTGGTGTTGCGGCTTGGTATTGTTTAGTCGATGCGGTGGCCATAGGCGGAGCACCTATTATCTTAAATGCTTTTAAAACAGCACATGAAGGTTTCCGGTCGGTCAAGGCTAGAAAAGCAGCTTATCAGAGCTTAAGTAATGATTAGCCCGTGTTACTATTGTAAACAGCATCGTTTATCTAACTGTCATTAACTTTTAAATAAGAGAAAAATATGGAACGTCGTGATTTTATGCGTTTAAGTACCGTTGGTTTAGTTGCTGGCGTTGTGACACCTGGTATGGCGCTAGCTACTACTTATAAGCCCTTCAAAGGAACGAGTGATATCTATTACACCAAGGAAGATGCGGGTCGCTGGAGTGGAAAAGTCGCCACACATTTACCAAATATTGAAATACAAAAAGTGGCTAATGTGCTTACTGTAAAAGTAGTGACCGCTCATGAAATGAAAGGCTATGAACACTATATTGTTAAGCACGTATTATTAGATAGTAACCAAAAGTTTTTAGATGAACATTTGTTTGATCCCACTAAAGACAGCGTAGCACTATCTACTTTTACATTAAAAGACTATAGCGGTAAGCTTTATGTGCTGAGTTTATGTAATAAACATGATCTTTGGTTGAATTCAGCTGAAGTATAAATAACAGTTCATTCAATCGATGAAATTAGTTTGTTTATTCACTCAAACTAATGCTGATAAATTCTAAATAACGGACTATAAATCCTTGCCGCCTAATCCAAAGAGAATTTTAGTCATTGCAATGCGCTTTTTGGGGGACGTATTATTAACGACTCCTTTAATTCATTCATTAAAGCTTGCTTATCCTGATGCCGAGATAGATGTGCTGGTATATGCCAATACCGCTGCTATGCTTGAGGGTAATCAAGATATTAATCAAATATTAACGACGGTTAATCGTCCAACGTTTGCAGATTATGGGCGATTGGTGCCTCAGTTATTTAGGCACTATGATCTTGCTATGGTGACGCAATCAGGAGATCGTCCGTTTCTATATGGCTTGCTCGCTACTACTAAACGAGTTGCGCTTGTACCATCAAAAAACACTACTGGCTGGTGGAAACGTTATTTTGTGCAACATTGGGTTGAGTTTGATGACAACACTCACACCGTTTTGCAGCATTTAAAATTATTGAATGCACTCAATATTAAAAAGTATTTCGCCTTGATTCCGCCGCAATGTAGCGAAACTGAACAACTGTTAAAGCAATATCCTTTTATAAACTCAAATAAAGATTATGTGGTTCTACATCCGCATCCGCAGTGGGCTTATAAACAATGGACGAGTGAGGCTTGGATAGAACTTGGTCATTATCTGCATGAATTGGGTTTGACCTTGGTGTTGTCGTGTGGACCATCGAAACAGGAAATTGATTATGTAGCCAATATTGAGCAGCAGTTACCTGAGGGGGCTATCAATTTGGCAGGTCAGGTTTCCTTAGCTCAATTGACGACCATTATTTCTAAAGCAAAATTATATATAGGCCCGGATACGGGTATTACCCACTTGGCTGCGGCAACAGGAATTCCAGTGATTGCTCTTTTTGGACCGACTAATCCAGTCAAATGGGCGCCTTTTCCTGTCGCTTATCAGTCAGAGGCTAATCCCTTTGATAAAATAGGCGATCAACAGGTGAATAATGTTCATTTAATACAGGGTGCGGGTGATTGTGTGCCTTGTGATTTAGAAGGTTGTGATCGTCATCGCTTAAGTCATAGCGACTGCCTCAGCAAACTATCAGCTAAAAAAATACAAATGTTAGTCTTGTCGATATTACAAAAAGATAAAAAAGCATGAATATACTACACACAGAATGTAGTATGAATTGGGGTGGGCAGGAGTTTAGAACAGTTCTAGAAGTTAATTATCTGAATAAAAATCAGCATGAGTCATGGTTGTTGTGTCATCCAAATAGTCAGCTTTATAAGAAAGGTAAGGCATTAGGTGCTAATGTAGTGGCTATGGATTTAACTTGCTTATGGCGTATTGATATTGCGATTAAGATATGGTTTTTTTGCTTAAAAAATAATATTGATATTATTAATACCCATGGTTCAAAAGATTCAACTTTGTGTTTACTTAGTTATTTTTTGGGTATACCCATAGTTAGAAGTCGTCAAATAACCAATCCCATTAAGAAAACCGTTGCTTATAAATATGGCTGTAGACATATTATGGCCGCTGCCCATGTTATTAAAAATAGTTTGGTAAAAGCAGGCGTCAATGAAAACAAGATTACGGTAGTTGGGGAGGGAGTTGATCCTGATGAATTTAATCCAAATGTTGATTCAGCTTATTTAAAGACAGAGTTCGCTATTGCTGATGAAGATGACGTGGTTGTTAATATTGGTATGATCCGAGAAGATAAAGGTCAAATTTATTTTCTGGAGGCTGCTCGTATTATCCTAGAGCAAAAAAAGACTATTAAGTTTTTTACTATTGGCGAAGGGGTAGGTAATAGAAAGTTAGAGAAGCAATTGCAAATGCTTATCAAGCAATACGGACTCGAAAAAAATGTTTTTATAACAGGTTATCGGAAAGATATTGCTGCATTTACTCATTTAGCAGATTTATTGGTAGTCGCTTCAATTGGTACCGAAGCGCAGTCGAGAATTGTGCCGCAAGCGTTTGCTACACGTAAAACAGTGGTTGTTACCGACGTCGGTGGCTTAACTGAATTGGTTAAAGATGAACAGAACGGTCTTGTAATTCCCCCAGAAAATGCCTTGGCAATGGCTGAAGCTATTTTGAAAATCCTGAATGACCGTACTCTTAAGCAAAAATTTGAAAATAATGCTTATGAACTGGCTAAACATTGTTTATCGTTTGACACCATGATGGATAATACCCTTGAGTTATATAAAAGCCTTTTGTGATGAGCTTAAATGTCTAATGTAATGTTTGAAAAAGTACAGGTCTTGGCGATTAAGTTCGGAGGGATTTTAACGGCTTTGTTTATCGTCGCCATTTATTTTTCAACTAGTTTGTCTACCATAATATCTATTTTATTAGCTTTGTTGTGGTTGCTTTCGGGTCAATTAAAGCTAATGCCCGTTACTTTAAAGAAAAATCCGGTTGCCGCTTGGTCGTTGTTATTATTGCTGTGTTTCATTGTTGGTTTATTTTATGGCGATGCGACTCGTAGTGAAGCTCTTTCTATGTTGTCGAAATACACTGAGTTGCTATTTATTCCGATAGTAGCGGTATTTTTAAGTGTAGAGCGATTTCGTAACTGGGCTAGCAATGCTTTTATTTTGTCATCAGTACTGATATTGCTGATTTCTTATTTGATGCATTTTGGAGTTCTAGATTTAAATCATCAGGGCGACCCTGCTTTTAAAAGTCGTATTACTCATAGTATATTTATTTCATTCTTTGGTTTTTATTGTGCCCAGAAAGCGTATGACGGAATGGCTTATCAAAAGGTATATTGGCTGATGTTTATTGCTTGTACTTATAACCTTTTTTTTATAGTTGAAGGCCGTACAGGTCAATTAATTGCAGTTGCTTTAGTACTATTATTTGCTGTGCAACGCTTTACTAAGCGAGGAATTTTATTAGCGGTCTTTATAGTAGGCTTATTAATGCTACTATTTCTAAATTATTCTGATAAGGCGACACGATTTAATGAAGGTGTCGTTAATATGCAATCTGATTTAAAGCCTGGCCCTGAACAATCACAAACCTCAATGGGACAACGCTATATGTTCTGGCGTTATTCTTTGAAATTGATCGCTGAAAAGCCATTGTTTGGTCATGGTACAGGAAGTTTTGCTAAAGAATACGAGCGGATTGCCAGCAATGAAACAATGAAGACAAAAAATCCTCATAATGAGTTTTTAATGGTAGGTGTGCAGTTAGGTGCTGTAGGGTTACTGGTTTATTTAGGTTTTCTAGTTAGTCAGTATTATTTATCGAAAAGATTGCCCCATCAAGAAAAGTACGTGGCTCAGGGATTGTTACTTACTTTAATTATTACCAGTCTATTTAATACGCCTATTATGGATCATACTGAAGGCCACTGGTTTCTTATGATGATAGCCTTGAGTTTTTCCTCATTATTATCCACCGATTTCAAAACTGAAATAAATCATGCTTAGCGTCATCATTATTACCAAAAATGAAGCTTTACATATAGGACGCTGCCTAGAGTCGGTTTCATGGGCAGATGAAATCATCGTGCTGGATTCTGGTAGTGCAGATAATACCGTTGAAATTTGTAAGCGTTATACTGATAAGGTGTTTGTCACTGATTGGCCTGGCTTTGGGATTCAAAAACAACGTGCTTTGGAGCATGCTCAAGGTGATTGGGTATTTTCGATTGATGCCGATGAAGTGGTTAGCGCTGAATTAAAAGCTGAAATTCAAGCTGCTATGGTTGAATCTTCGTTTCATGGTTATGAGATTCCACGCTTATCTAGTTATTGCGGTAAGCAAATGCGGCATGGTGGTTGGTATCCTGATTATGTGCTTAGGTTGTTTAAACGCGAAACAGGCTGTTTTACTGATAATGTCGTGCATGAGCGTATTGTTATAGTAGGTGATGTAGCTAAGCTAACAGTTCCCTTATTGCACGATGCTTTTATCAATTTAGAAGAAGTATTGCATAAAGTGAATAGCTATTCGTCATTGGGCGCTAACATGCTATACCAAAAAAATGTTTCATCATCATTAGCTAAGGCGATATTTAAAGCTTTATGGACGTTTATTCGAACTTATATTCTAAAAGCCGGTTTTTTAGATGGAAGACAAGGTTTAATGCTGGCTATCTCTAATGCCGAAGGCACTTATTATAAGTATGTTAAATTGTTGGAATTACAAAGCCGTCAACAATGAAATTAATATCTGTTATTGTCACAACCTATAATTGGCCGCCAGCACTAAAGCTGTGTTTAGACAGTTTATTTGCCCAGCGAGATCAAAACTTTGAGATTATCATCGCTGATGATGGTTCTAGTTCGGAAAACTTGAAGCAAACTAAAGCTTTCTGTGAGCAGAGTCCTGTTGCACTATCGTATTGTTATCATGAGGATAAAGGCTTTAGAGCTGGAACCATTAGAAATAAGGCTGTCGCAGCTAGTAAAGGAGATTATTTGCTCTTCATTGATGGTGATTGTATTTTAATGCCAGAATTTATAGCTAGACACCGGCAATTAGCCGAGTTGCGGTGCTTTGTGCCTGGAAATAGAGTCCTCTTAAATGCGAAGTTTACTGAAATAGTAATAGCGCAACAGCTACCATTACATGCAAAATCTATTAACTATTTTCTATCACTTAGATTACAGAAAAAAATTAATCGAGTGACAGGGTTTCTACATTTACCTTTAGGTTTTGTAAGGCAGCTACAACCCAAAAAATGGCAAAGAGCGATGACCTGCAATTTAGGCGTCTGGAAAGAAGATTTTATTCGGGTCAATGGCTTTGACGAGTTATTTGAAGGCTGGGGCTATGAAGATTCTGATTTAGTTATTCGATTGATACACGCGGGCATTAAGCGTAAAGAAGGGCGCTTTGCCGTGCCAGTATTGCATCTATGGCATACTCATAATGACAAAAGTAAGCAAGAGCAAAATTATCAGCGTTTGCTAGATAGATTGCAGCAACATGATTTTATTATTGCAGAACAAGGCGTTTCTCAATATTTTTAATAATTGATAAGGCACTGTCACCAAAAGACAGTCAACAACAACACACTAAGACATGAAAAAAAAACCGACAGCTAGTACCCAAATATACAAGCGTTTATTAACTTATGTAAAACCACATCGTGGTCTTTTTGTTATCAGTATTTTTGGTTTCTTGATGTATTCAGGAACGCAGACCTTATTCGCAGCCTTAATTAAGCACATTATTGACACTTTGCAAAGTGAAGCTAGAGAAGGCATGTATTACTTGCCGTTATTGTTTAGCGGTTTAATCGTCATACATGGTATTGGTGCTTACATCGGTAATTATTTTCTGGCTAAAGTTTCAACTAATGTAGTCCATGCCCTAAGATGTGAAATTTTTGACCAATATACGCGTTTGCCTACCCGTTATTTTGATTCTAATAACAGTGGTTATATGATTTCAAGAATAACCAACAATGTCGGGCAGGTCACTCAAGCAACCACAGATGCCGTGCGTACCTTTGTACGAGAGGGCTTTACCGCCATAGGATTATTAATTTATTTGTTCTATTCGAGCTGGATGTTATCGCTGGTTTTTGTTGTCATCGCCCCCATAATTGTCGTCCTGGTCGGTTATGTGAGTAGGCGTTTAAGGAAAATTAGTAAAAAAATACAAGAATCTATCGGTGACATGACACATATTACGTCTGAGTTAGTGGGCGGCCATCGAGTGGTGCGGAGTTATGGTGGAGAAGAATATGAACGTAAACGCTTTTTAGATAGTAGTTTATATAACCGTAGCCAATCACTAAAGCTATCCACGACGATGGCGATACATAATCCGATTATGCAATTCATTATCGCCATTGCTTTATCATTTTTGATGTATATGGCTTTGTTTTTTATGAAGCAAGCTAGTGTCGGTGAATTTGTCGGTTATTTAACTGCAGCCTTTTTATTGCCTAGACCGATTAGGCAATTAAGTGATGCTAATGGTGATATACAAAAAGGCATCGCGGCAGCAGAATCTTTATTTGAAATCTTAGATGAACCTGGCGAAGAAGATACAGGTAGTTATCAAGCAGATCGTTGTCTAGGCGCTTTAGAGTTTAGAAACTTATCGTTTAAATATGAGGGTACTCATGAGTTTGCACTTAAGGATATTAGTTTTAAGGTAGAGCCTGGTCAAACCATTGCTTTAGTCGGTGCATCGGGTGGTGGTAAAAGTACCTTAGCTAACTTGGTCTCACGCTTTTATCCTCATGATATGGGTGAGATATTATTAGATGGCGTTGAAATTAATAGCTATCAGTTAGCCAATTTAAGAAAGCAAATCGCCTTGGTTAATCAACAAGTCACTCTATTCAATGATACGATAGCGAACAATATTGCTTATGGCGCCCTTTCATCAGCGAGTAAAGAAGAAATTACTGCCGCGGCTACCGATGCCTATGCTATGGAGTTTGTGAGTAAGTATGAACTAGGTTTAGAGACTGAAATTGGCGAGAATGGCGTTAAGTTATCGGGTGGACAAAGGCAGCGATTAGCCTTGGCGAGAGCGTTACTCAAAGATGCGCCGATATTAATATTAGATGAAGCAACCTCAGCATTAGATACCGAGTCCGAGCGTTATATTCAAGCGGCTTTGCAAAAAGTCATGGGCAATAGAACAACCTTGGTTATCGCTCATCGCTTATCCACCATAGAAAATGCCGATATCATTTTAGTCATTGATCAAGGCCGGATTATAGAGCAGGGTTCTCATGCAGAGCTGATAGCAAAGCAGGGTGCTTATGCTCGATTGCATCATATACAATTTAAAAATCACACTGAAAATACAGAGCAACCGCTTGAAGTGGGTACAGTAAATTAAATGTGGTTATTTAGTTCTCCCCTTTATCAAAGGGGGGGCTATGCTACAAAGCTATAGGGTAACTAAACACTATCTCTCTTTAAGAATACGGAGAATTATTTTGAAAAAATTTGTGACAGAGCTTGAGGAACATCAAGCGATGATCGCTAGCTTAGCAGGGCAGTCTGAGGCAATAGAAGCAGCAGGGGCTTTATTGATTAATACCTTAAAACAAGGTGGTAAGATCATGCTTTGTGGTAATGGCGGTAGCGCAGCTGACTGTCAACATATCGCTGCTGAATTAGTAGTGCGTTATGAAAAGAAACGTCAGTCCATGGCGGCTATTGCCTTGACGACCGATAGCTCGATCTTAACAGCTCATGCTAATGATTTTGATTTTGAAACCGTATTTTCCAGACAGGTTGAAGGCTTGGGTCATAGCAATGATTGTCTAATAGCTATTTCTACCTCAGGTACTAGCAAAAATATTTTAAAAGCGACAGAAACTGCAAAAGCAAAAGGTATGACCGTTATTGGTTTGACAGGCAATGAAGGCGGTGAATTGAGTCTGCAGGCAACGCTTGCGGTGATAGTACCTTCAAAAGTAACAGCAAGAATACAAGAAGCTCATATATTAATTGGGCATTGGTGGTGTGGTGTCATTGAGGAGGCATTAAGTGATCGTAGTAACGCCTGAGTTTAACGCGGCTAGAATTATTGTTATTGGGGATGTGATGCTAGATCGTTATTGGTCTGGGCAAGCTACCCGTATTTCTCCTGAAGCACCTGTACCCGTAGTTAAGGTGAAGTCTGTCGAAGATCGTATTGGTGGCGCAGCTAATGTCGCACTTAATATTGCCAAGCTAGGCGGTCAAGTGACTCTATTAGGTGTTATTGGTGATGATGCAGAAGGTGCAATAGTCCAACGATTATTAGAAGCCGAAGGCGTGGTGTGTGATTTTGTCGTTGAAAAGTCATTGCGTAGTATCTGTAAGTTACGAGTGATGGCACAGCATCAGCAATTGATACGTTTAGACTTTGAAGATACTCCCATACAGTTTGATCAAACCGCTTTGCGATCTGTCTTAAAACGACATCTATCTGAACATGATGTGGTGGTATTTTCGGATTATGGCAAAGGTACCTTAGTTGAAGTATCGAGTTTTATTTCTGATGCTAAGCAAGCGGGCGTTAAAACTTTGGTTGACCCCAAAGGGGTTGATTATCAGCATTATGCGGAGGCCGATTTAATTACGCCTAACTTGTCTGAGTTAAAGGCGGTGGTTGGTGCTTGTCAAGACGAGCAGCAACTCATAGAAAAAGGCCGTGCCTTATTAGCGCAATATCAAATTCCTACGCTGTTATTGACGCGTGGTGAAGCAGGTATGACCTTGATTGAAGCAGATCAAGTCCATTCCATACCCGCAAAAGCTAAAGATGTTTTTGATGTAACAGGGGCTGGGGATACCGTTATTGCCGTGATGGCTTTATGTGTATCTTTGCAATTGCCTTTAGTGGAGTCTATGTATTTAGCTAATTTGGCAGGCGGCATAGTTGTTGGCAAGCTAGGTACCTCTACTGTTTCCTTACAAGAATTAACTCGTGCCATGCATGGTGCCAGAGATTCTTTTTACGGAGTGGTTGCAGAAGACGAACTCGCTAAACTCTTTGCTAGAGCCAGAGCCCATAATGAAAAAATTATTATGACCAATGGCTGTTTTGATTTATTGCATGCCGGCCATGTGGCTTACTTAGAGCAAGCGAAAGCATTGGGTGATCGTCTTTGCGTAGCAGTCAATTCTGATGCTTCAGTTAAACAGCTTAAAGGTGAATCTCGCCCCATTAATGCTTTAAAAGAACGAATGGCTGTTTTAGCCGCCTTAGCCTGTGTTGATTGGGTGGTGGATTTTACAGAAGAAACGCCAGAACGCTTATATTGTAAGTTACTACCCGATGTAATTGTTAAGGGCGGTGATTATTCGGCCGAGCAAGTCGTCGGTGGCGATTGTGTTATTAAAGCCGGTGGCGAAGTTAAAATCTTACAGTTTGTTGATGGTCAATCAACAACGGCGATGATAAATAAAGCAAAGGGTGAGCTATGATTGTTGTTACAGGTGGCGCGGGTTTTATTGGTAGTAATCTGATTCGAGCCCTAAATAAGCGTGGCGAAAATAATATATTGTTAGTGGATCATTTAGTGAATGGTCGAAAAATGCATAATATCGCTGATCTGAATATCGCTGATTATATGGATAAAGCTGAATTTATCGAAAAGATGAATACGACAGGCTTTTTAAATGGCGTAAAAGCAGTTTTCCATCAAGGGGCTTGTTCTGCAACCACTGAATGGGATGGTCAATATGTAATGAAAAATAATTACGATTATTCTAAACAGTTGTTGCACGCGTGTATTGCCAAGAATGTCGCGTTTATTTATGCTTCTTCAGCATCGGTTTATGGCAATGGTGCTCATGGTTTTCGAGTAGACCGAAGTTGTGAGCAACCTATCAATATGTATGCTTACTCCAAATTTCAATTTGATCAATATGTACGTCGAGTATTACCTACAACAGATTGCCAGATAGCTGGTTTTCGTTATTTTAATGTTTATGGTCCTGGTGAGCAGCATAAAGGCTCAATGAGTAGTACGGCATTTCATTTTAATCAACAAGTCATTGAATACAATAAAGCAAAATTATTTGCTGGTTGTGATGGTATGGCCGATGGCGAACAACAACGTGATTTTGTTTATGTCGAGGATGTGGTTGATGTCAATTTATGGTTTTTAGATCATCCAGAGCAAAGCGGTATTTTTAATGTGGGTACAGGCAGAGCAGAAACTTTTAATACCGTTGCTAATACGGTGCTTGCTTGGCATCAAAAAGGAAGTATTGAATATATTCCATTTCCAGAGCATCTAAAAGGTGCTTATCAGAGTTATACGCAGGCGGATATTTCAGGATTAAGGCAAGCTGGATATGATAAAGAATTTCTAACCGTCAAAGAAGGTGTAACCCAGTATTTGGATTGCTTGAATTCAAAATAAACTATTCGCGTAGGTCGGGTTAGCGATAGCGTAACCCGACAAAGTCACTGCGGAAATCATACTGTAGGGGCGACAAATTCGCCACGTATCACAGCTCGAATGTACTTGGCGAATGAATTCGCCCCTACAGCTTATAACAGGTCGAATTTGTCGCCCCTACAGAGTAATGCTTATTTTTTTGAATTTTGGTTTTTAAAGAACCAACCTTAGCTATAACAAACCTTTTATTAGTAGGTCGGCTTAGCGATAGCGTAACCCGACAGGATGCGCGGGAAATGCTTGGCTCACGCTATCGCTACGACTAGCAACAAAACTCGTGAGTTTTGACTCCATTGCAAAGGTTTGTAGGCTTAGGTCGGGTTAGCGATAGCGTAACCCGACAAAGTCACTGCGGAAATCATACTGTAG
>QVQD01000194.1 GCA_003584875.1 Methylococcales bacterium | reverse complement strand
CATAATTTAATAATCGATGGAACTTTATACGCTTTGTTGGTTTTTTCAGTGCTGACATGGACGGTGATCTTGTTTAAAATTTGGCAGTTTAGCAAAAACAGTTTTTATAATCGTCGCTTTAATGCGGCTTTTTGGGATGCGCAAGATTTAACAGCGGTTAAACAATTACCTGAAACAGTGGCATGTGGTCCACAAGCTCGCGTGGCAAAAAAAGGTTTAGCTTGGTTGGCTGATCGTCAGCAAGCGACGGGTAAACATCTTAAATATAGAGGCTCCGCTACCGATGTTTTAGAGCAGACTTTATTGGAATCCATGCAAGTAGAAGCTCGTAGATTAGAGTTTGGTTTAACGATGTTAGCCAGTATTGGCAGTACCGCACCGTTTGTCGGCCTATTTGGAACAGTGCTCGGTATAATGCACGCCATGCATGAAATTACCGCTAGTGGATCGACTAGCCTTAATGTCGTCGCAGGACCCATTGGTGATGCCTTGGTTGCCACGGCTATTGGTATTGCTGTAGCCGTGCCCGCTGTACTAGCTTATAACTTTATGCTGCGTATTGTTAAACAACATCGTGTAGGATTGGAAAATTTCGTCGTGGCATTTGTCCACATTGCATCTGATACAGATGCATCAGATAAGGCATAATTATGGCATTTAAACCTCAATCAGATAGCGAAGATGCAATGAGCGACATTAACGTCACACCGCTAGTCGATGTGATGTTGGTATTAGTGATCATCTTATTAGTAACCGCGCCATTATTAACCCAGTCGGTCAATGTTAGTTTACCGAAAACCGCAGAAACAGTAGCCGACGTTAAGCAACAGCCTTTGCAATTAGGGATTGATGCGCAAGGCGTTATTACCGTTAATAAAGAGCCTCAGGCCGATTTGGCCGCTTTAGAAGTTACGCTAAAAAATGAATTGGCAAAAAGTCCTGATACCGGCTTACATTTATACGCCGATCAAGCTGTTGTATATGCCAAAGTCGCTGAAGTGATGGCGACTGTGCAACATGCCGGCATTACTAAAATCGCTTTTGTGACTGTAGAAAAATAAGCCTTCATCTATTTAACGTAGGGTAAGGGGCACTGCCCACAGTTAAGAATTTGTAGGGGCGACGGGTTTGTCCTGTATCTTGGAACATCGGATTACTGGGCGAATCTGTCGCCCCTACAATAAAATATTGTATCTTTTGCATAAGAAATCACTAGGATTACCCACTTTAATTCACATTGAGTCCGCATAATAGAAGGTTTTCGACTTCGAGTTTTATAGTTGGGTCGGTATATTCCCTATGAGTTTATTGTCGCTTTTGATTTATTACCTTACTAATCTTAGCCCTAATTTCTTCGTAAGCTATGGGTGCTTGCTTTATCACTAGCGATATCAATTTTAATAGCTTAGTTTTAATGCTTATGAGCTTGGGCTTAATAGCGGCAAGGTTAACCGCTCGATCTTTCACTTTACCGGTTTTACACAGCCAGCGGAGTAGGCCGCTCACATAAAGTACGAATAAACTGATGCCGCTAAAAAACCAAGCTAAACGGCCTGTGGCGCTTAAGGCTTCTCCAGTATGTAAAGGCCAGACCCAAGTACTAAAGGTTTCGCCAGTAGAGAAAGTATTAGGATTTCTCACTTCTTTGATCTGTCCGCTCCAGCGATCTACCCAAACCGTAGTGTAGGGATGTCGATGATTAACTTCGCTAGCTTGTCTGATGTTAATGCGATAGATGCCAGCCTCTCCTGCAGGAGTGGTAACGCGTCTGAGTTCTGCTTTAGGAAAGCCGCTTTGAGCGACAAACCATGCAGCGGATAAGCTGGTAGGGTGGTTATTAGGTATGGCTGTGCTGATAATCGTGCGCCCTGTTTCACCATGCTCCATGCCTGAAGTGCCGACTAGGGTTTCTAGGATGCTAGGATAGCTAAGCAATAGGCCGGTAAAGGCTAATACTATCAGTGGTGGCGCGCTAAATAGTCCTAATAAACGATGTAAGTCAAAAGCCAACCACATCATGCCTGATTGATGGCGCAGTTTAAAAGTTTGCGGTAAGGCTTTAATGCCAGGCCACCATAAATAAAGTCCAGTGCTGCATGAAATCAATAACAATAAACCTAATAAGCCCACGGCATTCCAACCAAAGCGATCTAGTTGTAATTGGGTATGTAAATTTAGTAGCCAAGTGGTTGCGGTTTGCCCCCAAAAACGACTGGCAACGACTTCACAGGTATAAGGGTTGACCGACACCATGAGCGGGGCATAAAGCTCGAAAAAAGTTTCAGTCGGTTTATCGAACCAAGCAGTCGCCATGCTATGAGTATTGCGTGGCATTTCTAAAGTCCAAGCGCCGTATCGGTTCGGGTGCGCGGCTTGTACTGCGGCCATGATTTTGTCGAGAGATTGAGTGCTGCCTTGAGGTTGTTCAATGACCAATTGTGGATTAAGCAATTCATCCAGTTCTACGCGATACATACTCAGGCTGCCGGTAAGCCCCATGAGCGCGAAAAGAAAGCCTACACTGAGTGCAAGATAAAGATGAACCTTAAGCCATGTGGCGCGTTGTAATGAACGTAGTTTGGGAATTTGCATGGTTTAGATGGGGTAAGGTAAGATTTTGGGCTATCAACTTAAGGCATAGGTAACTACACACCCACGCGAGAACGATAACATTGTGGTGAAGATCGTAGGGGCGTATTGCATACGCCCCTACGGTGTTTTTATATCGTTTCCACGCCGATAAGAAACTTGTGTAGATACCTATAAACTTATGGGCGGGGCGGTTTAGCTTAATCGTTCACTTTTAGACAGGGGTCTCAAAAGAGCAGACAAAAGGCGAAAGGTACAGGGCGAAGGGTTAATCCTAGCCTCTTAGGCTGAATCTTTTGCCCTGAGCCTTTCGTTTGCACTTAAAAAGTTCTATTCATTAAAATTATCAGGTAACCAGCCGTTCGCTATGCAGTCTTTAAAACTCCAGCCGGGCATGGTTTCAGTTTTATAGCTCCAAAAGAACCAACCTAGATATTTTTCAAAAGTGAGTAATTGAGCGGCGGCGTAACCACGAAAGGCAAGGTTAGTCTGGAAATTATCCATGTCTTTGCTTGGATAATTAAATGGGCCTTTAGACCAAGCTAATTCACTACGATAATCCATACCTAAACTCCATTCGCCTACATAAGCAGCATGGTTGAATTCGGTAATGATATCGTTAGCTTCATGTTGCCAATCGATGACGGCATCGCGTATATGATCGTAAATATTAGCATCTTGTTCGGCACGACCAAAGCACTGGTAGCGATGTATGTCTAGGATAATATTCGAATAAGCAGGTTCGCAAAGGAAGTTACTGTATTCTCTAAAGGAACGAAAGCCATCATGAAAAACCACGGCGACCTGCTCTGCTGGACAATATTTTCGAATGCGTAAATAAGCGTCTGTGGTGTATTGCTTTAATAGTGCGGTATCGAGTGTGCTATGAGGTTCGTTTAAAACTTCGATGGCATGGAGGGCAGGGCGATTATTGTAGCGTTCAGATAAACGTTCAAGTACGTTGAGCGAGTGTTCGATATATTCTGGCTTAGTATGCCATTCACAGATATTCAATATGCCGCCGTTGTCGAAACCATTTTGGCAACCAGGGGCGGCATGTAAATCGAGGACTATCGCTAAGCCAAGGTCTTCGGCCCAATCAAACGCTTGATCAAGTATAGCTAGGCCACCTTCAACATAAGGGTGTAAAGAATTACCGTAGCTAGGGTGGTAGGGGTAATCAGGGCCAAAAAGCCAATGACCAATTGGAATTCGCACAGCATTAATGCCGATACCTGCCAGCCAAGCAAAGTCTTCGCGAGTAATAAAACTTTGCCAATGTTCATGTAATGCGGGAATGGCTTTTGCACCCAGTTCTACGCAGTATGAAGTTTCATCTTCGGCGTTAAGACCAGCAAATAAACTCGGTGTCATCCATTTTTCTAATACTAGCCAGCCACCAAGGTTAACGCCTCTTAATTTAGTAACTGGATGATGTGTTTGAAGTGTCATAAAGATTGGGCTTTATAAGGCTATAGTTTTGTGATGAAAAGCAGCAACTTGGGCATGATGGCTGATGGTTAATATGGCAGCATTTGGCAGCATCTGGCAAATTAATTCAAACATCGCAACTTCATCCTCGGTGATTAGTGAATCGAACGCTTCTTGTAAGAGCACCCATTTTGGCTTGTACAGCAATAGGCGGACTAGGCCTAAGCGTTGCTGTTGTTCGGTGGTGAGCGTACTTTCCCAGTTATCAGAGATTTCTAGTTGATTTAATAATTCAGTCAATCCTGTTAGTCTTAACGTTTCTTGAATGGATTCTACGCTGAAAGTTTCGCAAGGCGATGGATAGCAAATAGTGGCATGTAGCGTACCATCCGGCAAATAAGGTCGAGGTGGCATGAAGAACATAGGTTCGCTATCAGGCAATTCGATGCAGCCTGATCCCCATGGCCAAAGTCCGGCAATGGCTTTAAATAGTCTGGCGCATGTAAACGTATCGCCAGTAATTAGTACTCGATCACCTAGATTAATTTCGGCATTAACATTGCACAAAATAACTTCGCCATCGAGTTTGGATAGACATAGATTTTTTAAGCGCAGTATAGACTGATCAGGTTTTTCTAATAATATGTGTTGTGGATCAGGGCGGGTAATTTCTTGTTCTAAATCATCGAGTGCTTTAACTAAAGCTAATACACGTTCTACCGATGCTCGCCATTGCGCAATGCCAGCCATATTGTTGACTGGCCATGATATGGCGGTCGATAGTTGTTGAAAGGCTTGTACCGATTGCATTAAAGCACCTAGGGTAATGCTACCTAAAATAAATCGCGGCGCAGCGGCTAGGATAGGAAATGCCATCGATAACACAGAGTAGCCTGAGTTAAATAACAAAATGTTGGCAAAGGCATGGCTTTGTTGATTATAAATTTCAGTAATAGAAGAAAATAGATGATGGAATCGTCTTTGCTCATTTAGTTCGCCATGAATCAGAGCAATGGCCTGTGAGTTTTCTCTTGCCTTTACAAGACCAAAGCGAAAATTGGCTTCAGCGGATTGCATGACATTGGTTGTTGTTGTTAAGGGCCTTCCTGCCCACCAGCCGAACATAGAGGCGCTGACTGAATAAATAATAGCTATCCAGACTAAATAGCCGTGAAAGGGGATAGTAAAAAGACCTAAATCAATGTTGATGACGCCTGAATGTGCCCAGAGTATTTGTGAAAAACTTATGAACAACAGAGCACTATAAAATAAAGAGTGGCTATATTCTATAGCGACTTCTGTTGAAATGCGTATGTCTTCGGCGATACGGCCATCGGGATTATCGTGCTCTATTGTATGTATATGTAGTACTTGATAATGACGGCCTTTGTGCATCCATCGGCCGATCACTTGCTCTGTTAACCATTCGCGCCAGCTAATTTGTAAGTGCCGTTTAACAATTAAATGTAGATAGGTTATGGCCATGCTGGCAGCAAAAATAAGTATTAGTAGACCTATTTGCTTAAACAGTCCTTGCATTGAGTGCTGTTCTAAAGCATTAAAAAGGTCAGCGCTCCATTCTGTAATGACAACAGCAATACCAATTTGTAATGCGGTGAGGAAAAAAAGAGCCAGTGTTTGGTTGCGGATTAGGCTTTTATTTTCAGAGTTCCAAAAAGGACCTGCTAGGCGTATGAAGTTAATGAAAAATCCGTTTTGAGCTTGCATAAGTGATGCTCCGCACTAAGTTATTCAGGAGTTTAGGTAAGCCTCTAAGATTTGGGCCGTTTTTATGGGCTAGTATAAGAGGATTCCTATTGCGATGCACGAATGGTTTTGTGCAGGGCATTTTTAGTCGTTGTTAATCGTTTCAGGAAGTTCAATCTGATTTAGTCAATCATTTAAACCCAGTCTTTATAACATACTTCCAGTCTTCCTCTTGTCAAGGGCGTAGGTATCTACACCAGAAAAAATGCCTTATTCTTACCAGGATAATGCTGAATTGAAGTTGTATCACATCTTTTTCACATTCTGGAATTGATTGAAATCTAGAGACCGATCGTAATTTAAAGATTACTGCCATTAAGCTAACTATCATTGATACAGGGCGAATTTGTCGCCTCTTCAGTTATTCGAATCCTTAACTGTGGACAGTGTGAGTGATTGAGAGTGGTTTTAATTAAGGTGGTGATGTGAAAAGTGCGTTAGTTTTAAATGTCGAGGTGTTTACTACATTTACAACCTTAGTTTCAGTTCTAAAAGATAGCTGCGGGAACTTTTTCAATTTGGGTGCCGAATATCAATATCATTTCATACGATGATTTATGAAACGATGAGTGCTATTGAGTTTGCTGGTCTGAATAGGCCTAGCATGTGCTTATGATTAGCATACCAGTAAGTTCTAATTCCTGAGTTAGCAGGAGATTAGAGCTTACTGACTTTTCTGTGATTTAATTGATGGCTAACTAGATCATTATTTTAAAGATAATGTTTCTATACGGCCTTTTACTTCGATGTTCAATTTATCTTCTTTAAGCAACCAGCCGATAGCACGTTGCATATCATTTTTACTTATTTCAGTTTCAGTTGTAATTTTTGTTACGCTAGACGATCCGTTTTGATCCAAATAGTGCCAAATTTTACCCGCAGCATCACCGATTGTATTTAACATGTTAAGTCACCTTTATGAAAATAAACTAAATAGAGTTATGTGTTTTTAAGTTGAAGATCAGGCAGTACTATGTTCAGTTCTAGTGTTTCTTGATCTTCATCTTGCTCAAAGCTAACAGAAATTGCGTCTTGACCTACATTAATATACTTTCGTATCACTTCCAATAATTCTTTTTGCATCTGAGGGAGATAAGAAGGTTGATTACGTGAAGAGCGTTCATGAGCAACAAGAATTTGTAGGCGTTCTTTTGCTAATGATGCCGTGCTTTCCTTAGATATTTTAAAATAGTCCAGTAAGCTCATTATTTACCCCCGAATAGTTTCCTAAAGAAGCCTTTATCTTCATCGATAAAGCGATGTGGCCTATCTTCACCTAAATAGCGATCAACAATATCAGCATAGGCTTGGCCAGCATCGCTTTTTTCGTCGAGAATAACCGGCATGCCTGAGTTTGATGCGTTGAGTACCGATTTAGATTCTGGAATTACACCCAATAAATGCAGGGATAAAATGTCTTGTACGTCTTCAACACTAAGCATTTCACCCAGTTTTACGCGGTCTGGTGAGTAGCGTGAAAGTAGCAAATACTCTTTAATCGGTTCTTCGTTTAGTTCTGCTCTTCGTGATTTACTAGATAAAATGCCGAGCATTCTATCGGAGTCTCGTACTGAAGACACTTCAGGATTGGTGACTATAAAAGCGTCGTCAGCATAATACATTGCTAGATGAGCGCCTTTTTCTATACCTGCTGGAGAATCGCAGACTATATATTTAAATTCTTTTTTTAGCTCGTCCAAAATTTTCCCTACGCCTTCTTGGCTCAGTGCGTCTTTGTCTCGAGTTTGTGATGCAGGCAAAATATAAAGTTGATTGCAGTTCTTATCGCGAATTAAGGCTTGGTTGAGTGTAGCTTCGCCGTTAATGACATTGACAAAGTCATAAACTACGCGGCGTTCACAGCCCATAATTAGGTCGAGATTACGTAAGCCTACATCAAAATCTATAACGGCTGTTTTATGGCCTTTTTTTGCAAGCCCCATGGCAATCGCGGCACTTGTTGTTGTTTTGCCAACGCCGCCTTTGCCTGATGTTACTACTATGATTCTTGCCACAATTGTTCCTCTAGTTAGTGGTGTTGTAAAAGGTCTTGAATGATTAATGCTTGGTTTTGTAAATAGATTTGAACGGGTTTGTTACGTATGGACGCATCTATATCTTCGCTGACTTTATAATTCCCTGCAACTGAGATTAGCTCGGCTTGTAAATCAAAACAAAAGATGCGGGCATCTTTGTTGCCTTGGATTCCTGCTGAGGCTCGGCCTCTTAGGGTATTGTAAACATGAATATTGCCTTCAGCCATGATTTCAGCGCCAGAGCTCACTTGTGACGTAATGATTAAGTCTCCGGTTGCGTATATTCTCTGTCCTGAACGGATGGGCTGAGTTATCAGCATGGTTGATGTGTCGCGAATGTCTGTTTCTGGTGCTGGGTCAGGGGCGGTTTGTTTCTGAGGTTCGTCAGAATTTGTGGCGCTGTTCACAGAGTAGACGGGAATGAGTAGTTCCAAGGCCTGTTTATTTTGTTGTGCGTTTCCACCGCGAATACCTATAGGTAATAAGCCGGCTTTTTTAATAACAGCGGTAAGTTCCGCTATATCAATAACACAATTAAGTTTGTTGGATGCTTGTAGGTCAATAACGACAGGTAGGTTTTTAAAAAAATCAGGTGCTAAGCTCGCCTTTTCAATGAGTTGTTGCTCTATGGTAATTAGGTCGTCGCCAGATAAGGCTAAGACAGGTACCGAAAAATTACTACTTTTAAATTCTAGGGTAGGCGTGGAATTAGGTTTTTTTTTAGAATTTGTTGACATCCATTGGCTCTCTTGGTCACATTTTGGTTGATTCTAACATTACGATTAGAAAAAATCATCTCGGATGTTAAAGGTAGGTTTTCTGAGCCTTAAGTTAATGGTTTTATGTGTCTCAGGGTTATAGGTATCTAAACAATTAATGATCCCTGTTGGGCATAGGTATCTAAACAAATAATTGTTAGCATTCCCACGCGCGAACGATAACATTGTGGTGAAGATCCTAGGGGCGTATTGCATACGCCCTTAAAAATAAGCTCTATAAAACATTGGACTTTCAATGTTGGGCGTATGCAATACGCCCCTACGCTGATTTTTATCGTTTCCACGCCGATAAGATACTTGTGTAGATACCTATGGTCTTAGGAAGGGAGTATTAATGCTTTGATGGTTCTGGTGTGGTATTGCTTATTTTGGCTAGACTAAAGACCATAAAAAAAGGCCGCTTTCTGATGAGAGCGGCCTTTTTGTTTTTTCATAATAAGTAATTAGAATTACCGACCATGAAACAGCGGTTTAACGTTTAGAGTATTGTGGACGTTTTCTAGCTTTATGTAAGCCAACTTTTTTACGTTCAACGATACGCGAGTCACGTGTAACAAAACCTGCTTTTCTAAGGGCTGGACGTAAGTTTTCGTCATATTCCATTAGAGCACGTGTTAAGCCGTGACGAATAGCGCCTGCTTGGCCGGAAGGGCCGCCGCCTTTAACTATCACATTAATGTCAAATTTACCTTCTAGTTCAACACAACCCAATGGTTGGCAAGAAACCATTTGGTCAGTTTTACGACCGAAATATTCTTCTAGGGCTTTCTTGTTAATAGTGATTATACCTGTGCCGGTTGTTGCGTAAACGCGTGCAATTGCACTTTTACGACGACCTGTTCCGTAATACTGAGCTGCTGCCATGGTCTACTCGCTTATAATTCTAAAACTTTTGGCTGTTGGGCCTGGTGATCGTGTTCAGGACCTGCATAGACTTTCAATTTCTTGAACATTGCACGACCTAATGGGTTGTTTGGCAGCATACCTTTAACAGCGGTATTAAGAATACGATCTGGGAACGTCTGTCTTAATTTTCCGAGTGTTACGGTTTTTAAGTTGCCTATATAACCTGTGTGATGTTGATATAACTTATTTTTTTCTTTATTGCCGGTAACGCCGATTTTTTCAGCATTAACAACAATAATGTAATCACCGGTATCAACATGCGGTGTGTATTCTGGTTTGTGTTTTCCGCGAAGACGACGTGCAATCTCAGAAGCAAGGCGACCCAGCGTCTTCCCATCTGCATCAACTACATACCAATCGCGTTTAACTTCTTCTGTTTTTGCACTAAATGTTTTCATCGTTACTTAGTCTTTCTGTAAAGGCTCAATAAAAGAGCGAGAATTCTACTAAACATTATTGTTTTTATCAATGTTTATTTTGATTAAGACAAAAAACTGTAGATAAATGACGAAATAAACTCGTTGTTTCGCCTTAATCTTAAGGATTTTGCTCGGCTATAATTTAATATTTAAGGAGTGTAGCTTGCGGTAAAGGTGGGTGCGCTCCATGCCAATGACTGCAGATAATTTTGCTACGCTGCCACCTGTGCGCTCAAAATGATATTCTAAATAAGTTTTTTCAAAAAGATCTCGCGCTTCTTTTAGCGGCAGATTGAAAAATTCGGGCACTGAGGGTGATGCCATAATGTCACTGACTATAGTGCCCAGTGCAGATTTTACCTCATCAAGCTCTATTTCTTCGCCTACGCCAAGAATCATTAAGCGTTGCACTAAATTTTTCAATTCGCGTACATTACCACGCCAACTGTAATTTCGTAAGAAGTTTTGTGCTGCTATAGAAAATTTTCGAAAAGGCAACTTATCTTGATTAACAAAATAATTAGCATAAAAGCTTAATAATTCAGGGACATCTTCACTGTGTTCTCGTAATGGAGGAATGTTAATAGTAACTTCATTAAGCATATAGTAAAGGTCTTGTCTAAATTGTCCGATCTTAACTTCCTCTTCCATACCTATTCGTGTAGATGCGACCACACGAACATCAACCCGAACTGACTCGCTGCCACCTACTCTTAGAAATGAACGTGATTCTAGGGCGCTGAGCAAACGTAATTGGGTTTCTTTATCCATGCCGCTAATTTCACTTAGAAATAGAGTGCCTTTGTTGGCGCGTTCTAAAAGGCCTGGATAAACTTTACCTTGGATTTCTTTACCAAAGAACTCTACCGCTGAATTTTCTGGCGATATACTGCCAACGGCAACATCTATAAAGGGTCCGTCTCGATGAGAGCTATTATTATGTAAGTAGCGCGCATAAAGTTCTTTGCCGACTCCTGCCTCGCCATAAAACAATACCCGAGTATCATGCTGAGCAAGGCGTTTTAATTGATCCTTACTTCTAGCTACCGATGCGCTTTTACCTACGGGTTCTATATCTGCCGCCAACTGTTGTTTGAGTCCGGCGTTTTCCATTTGTAAATGACTAGCCTCTAACGCCCTAGTAACGATTAACAAAAGTTTTGCCATAGATAAGGGTTTTTCTAAGAAGTCATAAGCTCCAAGGCGAGTAGCTTCGACTGCCGCTTCTACCGAGCCATGTCCTGACATCATAATAACTGGGCATAATGAAGCGTCTTCAGTCACCCATTCTTTTAACAAAGTAATGCCATCGGTATCGGGCATCCAGATGTCAAGCAGAATTAGATTGGGATTTGTTGATTGTTTTAGTGCTCTAGCTATATTGGCATCTTCTGCTGAAGATACTTGATAGCCTTCATCTTCGAGTATTTCACAGACCAATCTGCGAATATCCGGTTCATCATCTACAACTAAAATACGCGGTGTGTTTACGGTCATGTTTTTATTGCTGTTCAGAGTGGCATGCAGGGAGCTGGATAATAAAACCTGCTCCGACTTTACGGCTGATGTCTACCCAAATAGCACCGCCGTGATCTTCTATTATTTTTTTCACTATAGCTAAGCCTAGGCCTGTGCCTTTAGTCTTTGTAGTTACATAAGGTTCAAAGATAGTTTCAATTTGATCTTCTTTGATACCGGTACCATTATCATAAAGTGCAAGCTCTATAAAGTCAGTATTGTTTTTTTGTACATGGTGTAGGCTTATTTCAATTAAACCTTCTGAGTCTATCGCTTCTAGGGCATTTTTTATTAAATTATGTAGAACTTGTCTTAGGCTGATAGGGTCACCATTAACTGTTAATATACCAGCCTCATAATCAGTTTTGAATTTTACACCTGATTTCAGTGTATAGAGCGCTAAAATTTCTTTAACTAAGCGAGATAGGTCAATATCTACCGTTTCTTTTTTAGAAGGTTTTGCATATTCAGAAAAATCATCAACCATTTCTTTCATGGCCTCAACTTGATGAACAATGGTTCGAGTTGAACGCTGTAATATCTCAGCATCGGCGGGTTCTAATTTATCGGCTAGTTTATGTTGTAAGCGTTCGGCTGATAATTGGATAGGTGTTAATGGATTTTTAATTTCATGTGCTAACCGCCTTGCAACCTCGCCCCAAGCAGCATTTTTTTGAGCTTGTATTAAATCGGTTACATCATCAAAAACAACCACACCACCAACACGCAAACCTTCTTGAGAATAAAGAGGTGTGCCTCGACATAATAATTCCTGGCGGCCATTAGGGCCTAAAAAAGCAATGCGTTGTTGCCAAATATCTTCGGCTTGTTCTAATAAGCGTTGGATAGATTTAAGAGGTTCTGCGAGTTCAGAGCGATCATTGATAAGATCTAATAGTTGTCGACCAATAAAATGATTAACATGAATATGAAAAATTCGATAAGCCGCTTGATTGGCGGTGCGTATATTATAAGACGCATCAAAACTAATAACGCCAGCGGTTAAGTTAGCGAGTATGGTTTCTAAATAAGCACGTTGATTTTCTACTTCAAATCCGGCTATTCGTGTTTCATCCCGAGCCATGGCGATACGATTCATCATTTCGTTGAAAGATTCAACCAAAAAACCAAGATCGTCTTGGGCAATAACAGGTAAGGGTTCGTCGTAGTGACCAGAAGCGACTGCTTGGGTGCCTTTAACCAGTTGTTTGACGGGTGCAATAATGTTGCGAATGCTGATAAACGCGACCCAAATGGCAGCTAATAAGCTCATCAATAATACGAGTGATAAAGCGAGGGTGAAGGTAATTTTTAAGGAGTGCCTTAAAAACTTCATTTCTTTATAGCGGACAAAGGCAAACTCGACTGAATCTGCCAAATCGTAAACTCTGACGGGTACGGGATATAAGGCTTGTAAATATTGCGGCTCTTGAGTGTTTACTTTAGCAATGGCTCGCACCATTAATTTTTCTTCGTGTGCCGGTGCTACTGCAACATATTCTCCATTTTGTCGTAACTGTAGCCAAATATTTTTATCGGGTAAGCTAGGTAAAATGTCTCCAAGATTAATGCTACTAGAAGCAATAATTCGACCCTGACGAGAAAACAGCGTCATTTCAGACGCGCCTGAAAGTTCACGTAAATTTTCCATGTCTAAGGCGACTCTATTTTCTGAGGAGTCTTGGAGTTTTTCCGTCAGTTGCTGGGTTTGCTTAAGATGCCAACGCATACGTTGATCTAATGAGGACTGGCTTAATTCCAGAGCATCTTCTAGGGCTCGGTCAATTTCTACATTAAACCAACTATCAATGCCTTGATGTAAAAATTGCATAGAAAAATAAAATACAATAACGGCGGGTGCAAGCGCTAACACAACAAACAGAGATACCATACGCCTAGTCAGCCTAGAACCTGCTTCGCGCTTTTTCGTATGTTGAATTAAGGTATAAATATTGACGCCGACTAGGCTCAATAGCACCACAGACCCTAGCCCGTTAATCAGTAACAGCCAAGAGTAAAGCGCACTTAACTCTGAAGATTCTTGAGTCGCTGAACTCATTAACTGTAAAGACAGTAGGATCAGGCCAAACAGGATTAAGGTAAAAAGGCTAAACGGAAGTTTTACTTTTTCAAAGGCCATAATGTCCAATCACTAGATAAATACCATTGCTTATCAATATAGGCAATTGAGCGGAGTGGTACTGGTAGTAGGCCACGATCAAACTTTACTTTTAAAGCGCATAGATAATCTTCCTCTGGGGATATTTTTGACTTTTCTATCAGAGGAAAATCCTGGATTTCTGACATCAAGTCTAAAGCGGCATAGAGTGTAGAGAAATTATAAGTCTCGCCATTACTTAAATTTTGCACGCGATAGACATTCAGTAAAGCTTGATATTGCAAGCGATAATGTATGTCTGTTTTAAGTAGCGTTTTATTCCATAGATAAGGACGATGTTGCAATAGCTTGATTTGTAGTGACCAATACAAAGGTACGCCACTTTGTAAAGCGATTGTTGCTTTTTTACTAAGCTGATAGGCTATGTCCGCAGCCAAGACATAATGGTCTTTTTGTAAAGTTATTTCAGCATCGATCACTTCTGTTGCAAGGTCATCCGCATAAACCGTAAAGGGTAATAGCCAGAATAGCGTGCAACAGAAAAAAATAGCTAAGTAACGGGAGCTTAACAAAATAGGTGTTCTATGAACAAATGGCAGGTGATTTTATATTCCAGCAAAAAAACCGACTGCTTCTATGCCCGCAATGGCACAGCGCTCATCTTGATCTGAAATATCACCACTGATACCAACGGCGCCTAGCAGGTTGTTCTCAGCATCGCGAATGAGTACACCGCCTGGGACAGGCATGATCTTACCATCGGCTACATCAATTAAGGCATTCATAAAGTCTGGTCGTTGAACGGCTACTGCTGCTAGACTGCGTGATGAAACCCCCATATTAACGGCTCCCCAGGCTTTTGCTGTGGCAATTTGTTGTCTTACTTGGCTAGCCCCGTCTTCTCGTTGCATAGCTTTAATATGGCCCGCAGTGTCGAGTACAACCACTGTCAAAGGTGCCATATTTAATTCTCTTGCTACATGTACTGCGGTATTTATAATAAGATTGGCTTGTTTCAAAGTTAATACGGTCATCAGAAAGGCTCGTTTATTGAAGTAATGGGATTAAGTAGGGTTCGACTTTTTTTGCTAGCGTGGCTTGAGCATTCTCATTGGGGTGTAATCCGTCAGCCTGCATTAAATCTTTATCTAGTGCAATATCTTCCAGTAAAAAAGGCACTAAAGTTATATTCAGTTGATGAGCTAATTGTGGATAAACACTATAAAACATCTCAACATAGCGTTTGCCATAATTTGGAGGAATCTTCATGCTGAGTAATAATACTTTGGCGCCGATATTCTGAGCGCGGCGTGTTATTTCCGCAAGATTATTTTTCATTTCGATCGCTGATAAGCCGCGTAGGCCGTCATTAGCGCCTAATTCTAACAGGACAATGCTAGGTTTCTGAGTGCGTAATATATCGTCAATTCGGGCTAAACCGCCTGCACTGGTTTCACCACTGATGCTGGCATTATTAATGGTGTAGCGACTATGATGAGCCAATAATTTTTTTTGTAGTAAGGATACCCAGCCTTGTTCTACAGGTAGCCCGTAAGCAGCACTGATGCTGTCACCTAAAACTACAATCACAGGTTCGGCCATGGTCTGTAGTGATAGTAATGAAATAACCATAAAAAATAACAATCTAAACATGATGAAAACTCAAATTAATCAAGTAACAAACAGCGTTATAGTAACAGAAGGCTTAGCTAAATCGGTGCTAACTTCTGAAGGAGTATTGCATATCTTGTCATCGATAGATTTGATAATCAAATCTGGTGAAAGTATTGCTATCGTGGGTGAGTCTGGTTCAGGTAAATCAACCTTAATAAGTTTGCTGGCAGGCTTAGATAAACCAAGTTCAGGGGCTATATTTCTTAATGGCAAATCTATAACAATGATGGATGAAGATAGTAGGGCGGAACTGCGTAATCAGTTAATTGGCTTTGTGTTTCAGTCGTTTCAACTCCTGCCTGGGCTCACTGCCCTAGAGAATGTCATGTTGCCTTTAGAATTAAGAGGCGATAAGACAGCAAAAGCGGCTGCAACAGCAATGCTGCATCGCGTAGGATTAGCGCAACGCTTAACACATGCGCCCAAGCAATTGTCAGGCGGTGAACAGCAACGAGTTGCCTTGGCCCGAGCCTTTGTTACTCGTCCGGCTATTTTGTTTGCCGATGAGCCTACCGGTAATTTAGATAGTAAAACGGGCGCAAACATTATTGAGCTGTTATTTGAGTTGAATCAAGAAAATCAAACGACCTTAATTTTAGTCACTCATGATCATGCCTTGGCGGCACGATGTCAACGGACAATACGACTGGAAGCAGGATGCTTGGTATGAGCCGTTTTAATCTGGCTTTACGTTTGTTATGGCGTGATAGTCGTTCTGGAGAATTGACCTTATTGATCTTGGCATTACTCATTGCCGTTAGTAGTTCAACAGCGATAGCCCTGTTTTCTGAGCGCTTGCAAAGCACGATGAACCAACAAGCGGCTGAATTATTAGGCGCTGATTTAGTGATTACTAGCCCAGAATTGATAGCGCCCGCATGGCTAGAGCATGCCCAGCAGTTACATTTAATCAGCGCTCATACCGCCGAATTTCATAGTGTCTTGATTGAACATGATGAATTGATTTTGGCGAGTATCAAGGCGATAAGCGACAGGTATCCTTTACGAGGCGTTTTAAAGACTAGCGAGGGTGAGTCGGGTGTTGAATCAATCGTTCATCAAGGTCCAGAGCCTGGTACGGCTTGGTTGGATAGGCGGTTGTTATCAGTACTTAAGCTCAAATTAGGTGATACTTTGACTGTAGGTGAAAAGCCTCTGTTAGTGACTAAAATCATTACTTACGAGCCTGACAAGAAAGGTGATTTTTTTAGCTTTTCGCCACGCGTGATGATGAATGACTTAGACTTATCGGCAACTGGGATTTTACAGCCAGGCAGTCAGGTTCATTACTATTTTCAATTTGTCGGAGCTGCTCAAGCCATAGTCGAGTATAAAAATTGGCTAAAGCCGCAGTTAAATCCTTCTCAGCGCGTTATGGATAGTCACGAAAATCGCCCCGAACTCAGTTCCGCACTTAACCGAGCTGAACGTTATTTAGGCTTGTCGAGTATTCTGGTTATATTGATTGCCGGTGTTGCGATTGCTATGGCAACTACTCGTTATACTGAGCGACACTTTGATGCCACCGCTTTATTACGCTGCTTAGGTCTAAAACAACAAGAAATACTATGGCTCTACAGTAGCCAGTTTGTGGTGTTAGGATTAGTCGCTAGCGCCGTTGGGAGTGCCTTAGGTTATTGTGCTCAACTCGGCTTGTTTTATATTTTACGAGAACTCTTGCCGCAGTCTATTGCGCCAGCTAGCATAGGCTCGTTGTTTTTTGGTTTTTTTATTGGCATGGTGGTGTTATTAGGGTTCGCTTTGCCACCATTATTAAGACTTAAACAGGTTTCAGCATTACGAGTGTTACGCCGCGATCTAGAACCTAGACAGCCAGCTGTATGGTTGGTTTATGGCTTAGCGACAAGTCTCATTAGTCTAATAATTTACAAATATACCCACGATCTAAAAATGACTGTCAGCGTTTTAGGGGTAGGTATTATCAGCTTAATCGTACTGGGCTTGTTGATTATGGGTTTATTAAAGTTAATTCAAAAACGCCTAGATGGTATGACTTTATTGTGGCGATTGGGTTTGCAAGGCTTATTAAAAAATAATCGCGCCAGTATCAGTCAAATATTGGCGTTTAGCATAACCTTGGTGGCTATGCTGCTTAGTTTTAATGTGCGCAACGATATTATTGATGATTGGCAACAACAATTACCCAAGGATGCGCCTAACCATTTCGCCTTGAATATTTTTCCGAATCAAGTGCAAGACTTCAAAGAAGATTTCAAGCAACAGCATATTCTCGGCAGCGAGTTTTATCCGGTCGTGAGAGGTCGTTTGACTGCCATCAATCAAATAGCCGTGCAAAAAAGAGTCAGTAAAGATAGTCAGGGCGACAATGCCATCAATAGAGATTTAAGCCTGACTTGGACGGAAAGTCTTCCTAATGAAAATAAATTACAAGCAGGTGAGTGGTGGGTAAGTCTGCAGCCGGGTCTAGTTTCTGTAGAGCAAAAGTTAGCCGAGAGTTTAGGTATAAAACTAGGTGATAGTTTAACTTTTACCGTTGGTAGTCAGCAATTTGATGCTAGGGTAACTAATATTCGCAGTTTGCGCTGGGATACCATGAAGCCCAATTTTTATATGGTTTTCTCACCGGGAACGCTAGATGCTTATCCCAGTACTTTTATTACCAGTTTTTATTTAGCTGAAAGCCAGAAAGAGCTATTAAATGCCTTGGTGAAGAAATATCCCAGCATGACGATATTAGAAGTTGATTTAATTTTGCAGCAATTTAAAACCTTGTTAACGCAATTAACTCAGGCCATTAATTTTTTACTGTATTTCGCCTTAATGACGGGCTTTATCGTATTATTGGCTGCTGTTTATGCCACGCTGGATCAACGAATTGTTGAAGGTGCATTAATGCGCACAATGGGTGCCAATCGTCGATTATTAAGAACTGCGCAGTTGATTGAGTTTAGCACACTAGGCTTATTATCTGGTGTGCTAGCGGTGCTGATGAGTGAACTGATACTCTTAGCTTTATATACCCAAGTTCTACATATTAGCTATCACCCCAGTTTTTATTTGTGGTTGCTGGTGCCGGTGTCTAATGCGCTCTTAATTAGTTTAATTGGCTGTTGGGGCGTAAGACGGGTCTTGAATCAACCACCTTTGCAGGTTTTAAGGGCGTTATAGTTATTAGTTTACTGGTTTGGCTCAGTCAAGTAGGGTGGGCAAACGATAAAGCGGTTTGCCCATAAACTAGGCTTTGGATGCTCTGCGCGTCCTCGCTGCTGAAGGTTTGCCGCTACTGATGGTGATTTTTTGCAATAATATCGATACTTATTGCCCCGTTAATCTAGTTTATAAACCTCGCTATTATACTCATAGCGGGCAATAAACTTGTTTTAGTGCGTGTCCCTAGTCTTTTAGGAAATGGGTAACAATGTTTAGGTAAGGCCATGAAGCTGTCATGGTAAAGGCTGAGGGTTTTTGCGCTTGCGCACTAAGGTTAGGGAATGGCGCTATGCTTTACTGTAGCCGGCCGAAAGTTCTTAGGACTAGTAACATGACGTTTAGGGTGTGCGCTCAAACATTTTGGCGCTGCTCTAAATAAGGCAGGTAATGGAATAAAACGTCTTGCAGCGCTGATAAAACTTCCGTCATCTTCTTTGCAGGTTTAGAGCCTTTGCTAAAAAGAGCTTAGGTATAAGCAAAGAGCCGCGTAGTTTGGTAGTCGTGGATGAGTGCGCTAATAATGCTTGCCATTTGTATAAGGTATTGTTATAAATTTTGTCCTTACAAGGTAAATCAAAACTTTTAATAACAAAAGGCAGATTGAAATGAACAAAATAGCATTATTAGCAGTGGTCAGTATTTTAAGTGGATGTGCTGCAACAGGTGAAAATTTACAATCCAACGTCTACAGAGCAGGGCAGGTTAATACAGCTCAAGCTGCACGCTCAATAAAAATCATTACGGTATTACCTGCTAAGATTGAAGTTGATAATTCAAAGCAAAAAAACCAAGCGCAAGTCGGTGGTGCAATATTAGGTGCGTTAGCGGGTGGCTTAGGTGGTGGTTTTGGTGGCTTAGGTGGACTTGGTACTACAGCAACAACAATTGCAGGTGGTGCTGCTGGTGCTGCCGCGGGCTCAATGGTATCAGATAAGGTTTTAGTAGAAGGTGTGTCGATTGCTTATTCAGAAAATGGCAAAATGTTTACTTCTGCACAAGTAGGCAGAGCTTGTGAATATCATCAAGGAGCCGCTATTATCATCTCAACATCCCCAACAGAAACACGTATTCAGCCAAATGCTAGTTGCCCTGCGGAGAAATAAATGAACAAATACGTTTGGCTATTCGTATTATTTTGCTGCACAGCTCATGCTGAACCATTAACTAATCAAATTAATGATTTTGAAGCTGTAGAACAACAAAATGCAGCTGCTGCAAGAGATTTAGCAAAAGTACAGGCTGATTATGCTAGACAACAAAATGACCTTAAGCAGGCACAGCTTAAAGTTGATCAGCAGAAGGCCGCAGAGCAAGAAAAAAGATTAATGCAAGAAAGGGCTGCAGCTAATAAAGCGGCGGAATTGAGTGCTAAAGCTGCTCAAGACAAAGCTGATGCACGAATAAAATTGGCCAATGAAGAAAGATTTCAAGATAAAGCTAGAGCCCAAGCGCAAGAGGATGAGCAACTTGAACTTTTGAAACAGGAGGCCGCTTTAAAAATACAACAAGAAGCTTTAGAAACGCAGCGCTTAAAAGCCAAAGTCGATTTAGAAACAGCAATTGCTTTAGATAGAGCCAAGAGTATTGAGGCAGAAACGGCTTTAGCTAGAAAAAAAGAGGCTGCTGATATTGATATCGTTCAATCGAGTGCAGATGCAGAACGTGCTGTTGGCAATGGCATAGAAGCTAATTTATCAGGAACGGGTCATGAAGGACTCTATAAATTCTTGGTGATGGTTTTTTTGGTCATCTTAGTGTTGATAGGTGTATTTATAGCGAGCAAATATTATCTACAACATAAATCGAGTAATAATGTAGATTCTTCAAATAAGTAATGGCGTATAGGTTGGGTTAACGTTAAAGCTGTTAGCTCAATCTTGTTGTTTTAACGGCAGATTTATTGTGTTTCTTAGGTGAAATTATTTTTGCAACAAAAACTATAAAAACTAATAAATTAGCGGGACGTAGTTGATGGTTTATATTTTGAACGTCTTGGATTCATTGTTGATTACTTAATCGCCAATAAATACTCGCTTTCAGAATAAATATCTTCATTGCTTTCTAGTTGGTCTAGGTAAACCTTGCCTTGTAAATGATCAAACTCATGTTGAAAAACCCGCGCTACAAAATCTTCTAAAACGATTTCAATACTTGAACCTAGGTGGTCAAGATAATTAACCTGTATTTTTTTATAGCGGGGAACTCGAGCACGTATGCTTGGAATGCTTAAGCAACCTTCCCAATCCTTTACTTTGATCTCTGAGAGAGGTGTGAATGTCGGATTAATCATAACCGTAGGCTCCATGACTGGAGCCTTAGGATATCTTAGGGTTGGGCGCGAGGCAACAATAATGATTTGCTTAGAAATGCTGACTTGAGGGGCGGCGATACCGACCCCCTCAGTCGTTGCTAAGGTATCTAGCAGGTTTTTGATGAGTTGCTGCGTTCCATCGCAGCTAATATCAGTAATTGGCTCAGCTTGTAAACGCAGTACTTTGGCGCCTAATTGAGCAATTTCAAACTTGCTAGTCATTAGGATGCTTGTAACTCCGCTAAAATCAAGGATTGAGCTTGAGTTGGTTCATCATTACTGGTGTGTAATAATTGCAAATAACTACCATCGGGCTGTAACAGCCAAGCCTGTGTGTTATCTTTTAAATATAAATCTAAGTCATGCAAGATGCGGTTAGCGAGACGTTTGCTTTCTATGGGGAAGCAAATTTCTACTCGACGGAACATATTGCGGTTCATTAAATCTGCGCTAGAGGCATAGACTTCTTGATTGCCGTCATTAGCAAAGGCATAAATCCTAGCGTGTTCTAAAAAGCGACCGATGATGGCGCGTACTTCTATATTTTCAGAAATTCCTGGTATACCTGGTCTTAGACAGCAAATACCTCTGACCATTAATTTAACTTCAACACCCGCTTGTGAAGCGCGATATAAGGCTTGTATCGATTGCTCTTCAACTATGGCGTTAACCTGAATAATAATCTTAGCAGGCTTGCCATTTTTAGCATGTTCTATTTCCCGCTCAATCTTTTCAATAATACCTTTATGTAAGGTAAAAGGTGATTGTAATAATTTGTTTAATTTAGTCACCTTGCCCAAACTAGTGAGCTGGGCAAATACTCTTCTTACATCTTCACCTAATTCTTTGTTGCAAGAGAATAAGCCGTAATCGGTATAAATTTGTGCGGTTTTAGGGTGATAGTTACCGGTACCTAGATGCACATAATGACGTAAATCTTTACCTTCTCTACGTAATACCAAACACATTTTGGCATGGGTTTTATAACCGACCACACCGTATACTACATGTACGGCAGCTTCTTGCAGTTTTGAGGCTAAATCAATATTAGCTTTTTCATCAAAACGTGCTCTTAACTCAATGACCACTGTGACTTCTTTGCCTGCGCGTGCCGCTTTAATTAAAGCGGCAACGACTGGTGAATCAGCACCCGTACGGTATAAGGTTTGTTTGATGGCGATTACGTCAGGTGAGGCTGCCGCTTGACGTAGAAATTCCACTACAGGTGAGAAAGATTCAAACGGATGGTGTAATAAAATATCATGGCGTTTAATGGCCGCAAAAATATCTTTGTTGCGAGCCAACTGCGGAGGTGTGCTGGGTTTAAAGGGTGCGAACTTAAGATCAGGTCGGTTGACTAAGCTATTAATTTCTTGAATACGATTAAGATTAACAGGACCGTCTACTAAGAATAGGCGATCACGGTTCATCTCAAAGCGATCTAGTAAAAAATTGACGGTATCATCAGGGCAGGCCGCATCTAATTCTAAACGGACTTCATTGCCATAATTACGCATAGCGAGCTCGCCTTGAACAGCGAGTAATAAATCATCAATGGCATCATCATCAACAAAGAAGTCGCTATTTCTTGTGACCCTGAATTGATGGCAGCCTTTAACGGTCATGCCATTGAATAATTCATTAACAAAGGCATGGATAATAGAGGATAAAAACACAAAGTCATAAGGGCCACTCTGAGTTTCTTCCGCAGGTAATTGGATGACGCGAGGTAAGGATCTAGGCGCTTGTAAAATGGCTCGACCACTATTTCTACCAAAGGCATCTTTACCGGTTAGAGAAATAATGAAATTTAAACTTTTGTTGAGTATGCGTGGGAAAGGGTGAGCGGAATCAAGACCTACAGGCGTTAAGATAGGCAATAACTCATCATTGAAATATTTGGCTAACCATTTTTGTTGGCTTTCATTCCAATCATTTCGGCGAATAAAGCGAATATTTTCAGCGTTGAGTTGTGGAATTAATATTTCATTAAGAACTTGGTATTGCTCATCTACTAATTTGTGAGAATCAATAGCAATTTGCTCTAATTGTTGTTTAGGTGTTAAGCCATCTAAGCCGGCAGCTTTGGGGTCGATAGCCGCTATTTCTAGTACGCTGGCGACTCGCACTTCAAAAAATTCATCAAGGTTTGAACAAGAAATGCACAGGTAGTTTAGGCGCTCAAGTAAGGGAACGGCTTCATTTTTGGCTTGTGCTAATACCCGTTTATTGAATTCTAGTAAACTCAAATCACGGTTAATATAGAGTTCTGGTTGCTCTAGGTCTACGATTTCAACTACTTTGCTGCTGTCCATTTGTATCCTTAAATTATCGAATAACACCGGTGATAAAAACATGTCGATCACTGATTTGTTTTACTTGCAACTTTAAATCAGCTTGAGCTAATTGTGTACTTATTTCTTCTAAACTAAAGGCGGCTAATAAGGAATGATAAAAATCTCGTTGTAAGATTTTAGGTTCATTCGCTGCATAGTCTTTTACCATTTTCTGCGCAACTATTAAATCAGCAGGGCGCAATAAATCCATTATGATGATGCGTGTACCGGATCTTGCATAATTTTTTATTGTTTGCCATAGCACCTGAGACTCAGGTAAATGGTGTAACAAACTATTAGAGAAAATTATGTCATAGTCAGATTGCGGTAATATTACATCAGGTAACAGTCCGTGTATAAATTCTACTCGTGTGTGTAAGTTAGGATTTAAAGTTGCTAAAGCAACATTGAGCATAGGCAGTGATCCATCCACAGCATGAAGGGTACTTAAAGGAAATGCTTTTGCAAAACGAAAACTAATGTCGCCAGGTCCACAGCCCAAATCTAATGCTGTGCCCGAAAAGCTGGGTTCGTTAATCCATGCGCTTAAACGATTTATAAAGTCTTGGTGAGGGATTTCAAAATCAGCCTGAGCATAGGCGATGACTTGATGTTCATCGACCATTAGTTCTGGTTCTAGTACACGCTTCATAGTCTGCGTTGCCTATCGCCTTGCAAACCGCCAGTATGAAGGGCAATAATACGCTGCCCTGCGTTAAAGTGACCTTTGCTGATTAAATCATAAAGTGCGTACATCATTTTTCCCGTATAAACAGGTTCTAGTTGTATGTTTGTTTTAGTTTCAAATGCTTTGATAAAGCTTAGTAGTTCTGGCGTGCTGCTGGCAAAGCCGCCAAAATGGTAATCTAAATTAATCTGCCAGTTGCTTTTGTTTTGGGCTAATAAAGCACTGACATCCGTGTTCAAAAAGCTCGCATTTTTTAAAGCAGCGAAGCCCAGCAATGAAATATGATCAGGCGTGGCGGAGATCAATCCTGCTAAAGTTGTTCCTGTGCCGCAAGGCACGCACAAATAGTCATAAGATATCTCGATTTCTTCAACAAGTTCTGCCAAGCCGCTTAAGGCCAAAGGCTGCGCACCACCCTCTGGCAACCAGTATTGTTGAGGCTTCAAGCCTGGTAAATCTAAATAACTTTTATACTGCCTAAGTTGACGATATTCAGTGCGAGAAATATACCTAAGTTCAGTGCCCCACGCTGTTAAATCAGCTAAAGTTGGCGTTAATAGAGTTGGAGCATCACCTCTAATATAGGCGATGTTTTTTAAGCCTATTGCTTTGCAGGTATAAGCGAGGGCATGTAAATGATTAGAATATACGCCACCCATACTGATGATAGTATCAGAACCAGTGTACAGTGCATGATTAAGAATAAATTTTAATTTACGCCATTTATTACCGGATATAACAGGGTGTAGTTGGTCATCACGCTTCATCCATAATTCAATGTTAAATTGAGTACATAAAGGCTCATCAATTTTTGTGAGTATTGACGGCTTAAAGTTTTCTTCCAGTTTAATCAGTTTAGGATGCATCTATGTGTGGACGTTATAATTTATTCATATATACGAATTTCAGGGAAGTAAGCTATTTCGTGAGTTAAACTAATCCTAGTGGTTATTTAAATTATTGGTTTTATATGGACTCTAGGTAGAGTTTAAATATTTAGCTATGTTTGTAAAGGGTTTGTAACATGTTAACTTTTCGATCTTTTGTTGTTTCACTGCTATGGTTGAATCTTTTAATCATACCGATTCCTGTCTTAGCGACCTTAGGAGAAGATTTCTCGCCTGCGTTAATTAAGAAAACCCATCAGCTTAGTGCTTTGCGAGTAAATCCACAAAATAAGTATACAGTCAATGAATATGCCGTGGAGGCAGGTACTTTAGTGCGCGAGTTTGTGGGGCCTACTGGAAAAGTTTTTGCTGTGATCTGGAAAGGTCCCTATATTCCAGATCTACGGCAGTTATTGGGAGTGCATTTTAATGATTATGCTGCAACTGCAGCGCAATTATCAAGACCTGGTCGTCATCCATTGATGTTGAGGAATAGTCAATTAGTCATTAATGCCGGTGGGCATCTGCATGCTTTTTCTGGTTTGGTTTATTTACCTGACCAGATGCCGGAGGGCGTTAGTGAAGATGAACTACAATAATGGTGATTTGCAATTAGAACGGATATGAGAAAAATGAAAATAATTTCTACTTACATCGCTGCAATAGTCTCCATAATGTTAAGCTCGAGTCTTTATGCTGATACTTATAATACGAGTACTCATATATTGATAATTCCTGCTATTCAATCTGGCCTGGCTACCTATAGTGATGTAAGTGTCGATCTTGGGACTGATTATCAGGTAACTGCAGTGCAGGCGAGTGCAGCTAGTGATTTACCCATTTTAACGGTAGATAATTATGATGCTTTCAACAATTTGCTGACTATTCCTCTTGTAAGCGTTGGTGATCAAATCTATCAGAACGTTGAAGTTAAGTTGGGTCGTACTTTTCAGGTGCTGAGTGTAGGGGGATGCACAGGAGTTGGATGTAGCGCTGCAACGCCAGTTAATGTAGCGCCTTTAATTGTCGATAATGGACCGGTTTCATTATTACTGCCAGGTCAGTTAGTAGGTAGTACTAATGTTGCCTTTACAACAGTAACTCTTTGTCAACCGGGTACGAGTAATTGCCAAAATATTGATCATGTCTTGGTTGATACTGGTTCTAGTGGCTTTAGGGTTATTTCATCGCAGTTGGCTCAAAATCTTAACTTACCCGCGGTGATGAGTTCTGGAAAAGCCGTATTTGAATGCTTGCAGTATGTAAGTAGTTTTAATTGGGGGTCTGTAAATATGGCTGATGTAAAAATAGCTGGGGAAGTTGCTAGTAATATACCCATTCAGATTATAAATGCTAACTCTAATAACAGTGTACCCAGAAGTTGTTCTCGTAATGGTGGGGCAGCGACTAATACAGTCGATACCTTTGGCGCAAATGGGATTTTAGGTATAGGGAATTTACCCTATGATTGTGGTGATGTTTGTACGACTAGCCCACCCATACCGGCTGCTTATTATTCATGTTCTGGAAATACGTGCCAATCTATTAGCTTGCCACTTGCGCAACAAGTACCAAATCCTATTGTACGCTTTTCTAAAGATAACAATGGCTCTATCATCCAATTACCTGAAGTACCCTTTGCAGGAGCTAGTAATGTGCAGGGGGTTTTGATTTTTGGCATCGGCACTCAAAGTAATAATGAGCTTGGAAACGCTAAAGTTATCACTTTAGGTACTAATACGCTGGATGCAAATTACAATGCATTTACTACCATTTATAATGGCCAAAAATTGACTGGAAGTTTTGTAGATAGCGGTACTAGCGCCTATTATTTTAGTGACAGCTTACTTGGCTCATGTTCAGGCCTTGGTTCTGGATATGCCTGTCCAAAATCAAACTTATCACTGACTGCAACGAATCAAGGCTTAAGCAGTTCTAGTACAGTTAATTTTGATGTCGCTAATGCGGATATGTTATTTAATAATAATTATAACGCAACTGCTTTTAGTAATCTTGCCGTCCAAACAGCGCCTGGCAGTTCTTTTGATTGGGGATTACCTTTTTTCTATGGTCGTTCGGTATTTACTGGCATTCAGACATCGACTAGTCTACCGTATATTGCGTATTGAACGCTTATTTAAAGATAAATATGCCGGCCGTTAATATGTTCTAGTGTTGCATGAAAACTAGACTTGCACTTTAGACTCAATTCAGAAAATTACAGATATATTGGCTCTGTGTGATTAGAGCTACATTATTCAATTATGATTCGATTATTTTGCCGTATTCAATTTTTATAACTCTATCAGCAGCATAAAAGTAACGGTCGTCATGGCTCACTGCGATCACAGTTTTACCTTTAGCTTTAAGATCTTTTAATAGGACTTCATAAAAATATTGACGAAATTCAGGGTCTTGATCGGCTGCCCATTCGTCAAATATATAAATTTGTTTATCTTCAAGCACTGAGGCTATATAAGCCAAACGCTTTTTTTGTCCAGTTGATAATTCCGTGTTAGAAAAGCCGTTATTTTTGAAAGTTGTCTTTTTCTCTAATCCCATCGTTTCTAAAAATTGATCTACTCGTTGAGAATCGATATCTTCTATTCCATAAAGACGATCAAATAAATGAAAGTCGGTAAATATAGTTGAATATAATTCACGGTAATCAACATAGTCGTCGGCTTCTAGGGGTTTATTATTCAAGTAAATATTTCCAGTTAATGGATAATATAGCCCCGTTATTAATTTAAGTAATGTTGATTTGCCACTACCATTACCGCCAACAATAAACAAAGTATCGCCTTTATTAAGCTTAAAGCTAAGTGGTCCTACACCAAACGTCGCATTTTGATCGTGTTGATGCGGATAAAAAAAACTCACCTCATTAAATTCCAAGCTTTTAAATACAGGAGCCTTAATATCAGTAAGATCTTGTTTTTTACTTGATAAATCAATCTCATGTTCTAATTGATAAATATTTTCAACGGCTACATTGGCTCTTACAAACAACGGAAAAGCGCTGACTACCATGCTTAATGGACCGAATAAAAATAAAATAGCGATAGTAATTCCTAATACCTGATCAGTCTGTGTGGGACTTATCGCTGGCAAGATGAACACAATTGCAGCACATAAAATATAAAATGAAGTTTGCGCAAACATTAATTCAATAACAAAATGTAAGCCGGTTGCCACTTTAATTTCATTAGTTTCTTTTGAAATGTCTTTGATGTGTTCAAATAAGGCATCATTTTTTTTACGATTAATCTTAATTTCTTTGAATCCAATTAAAATGCTTTTAATTCCATTAAAAAAATCAGATTCCTTATTAGACGCTTCATGAAGCTGAGTGCTAATGTGCTTTGAGTTATACAAATACATTAGTACAGATATTCCTAATACAAAAAGGGTTACAACGAACCCTGGAATTGATAACCAGGCGATATATAACAAACAAATAAAAACGACAATAACCTGTTGGCATGCATTAATTAAAATAATTGCTGACTCAGAAATCAAACTAGTGTCTTGGGTAATACGTGTATAAATTTTGGCATGGCCGGTCATTTCAATAAATGGTAATTCGGTATTACGCAATTTATTAGTAACTCGAAGTCTAACTCTATTGATAGCATCTTCTGCTGCAACGGTGCCTTGTTTCAAGGAATATTGCTTTGTATAAATCAGTAAAATTAAATCAAGTAAAAATAAGAAAAAATTATTCACTTGTATATCTTCACTTTTATTAACAGCTTCTGCGGCTCCGTTAATAATTGTGAGTAAATAACCATTTGCTAATCCTGACACCAACGCCATAAAAACAATCTTTGTTTGAGGTGCATGGCTTTCATTTTTAAAAAAATCTAATAATTTCATAGCTTATCCAAAATACCTTGTATTATTTTAGCATTATGTGTCAATTGCGGA
>QVQD01000061.1 GCA_003584875.1 Methylococcales bacterium | reverse complement strand
GGTATAGACCTGAAAATAGATGATATTTAAGGACTTGACTTATCTATGACAGGTCGGGTTAGCGATAGCGTAACCCGACCTACGTAGTCCATTTCGTCGGGTTACGCTATCGCTAACCCGACCTACAAAAACCTTAATTTAATAGCACATGCAACCATTAACTGAGTTTCCTCTTATCCAGCGTTTCTTTAATCAACAGCGGGTAAAGAATCCGCTAACAAGCTTAGGGATAGGTGATGATTGCGCTTTGTTGTCGGTACCAGACGGTTATCAGTTAGCAATTACGACTGATACTATGGTTGAAAACGTACATTTTTTTGCCGATGCTGATCCAGAACAGTTAGGGCATAAATTGTTAGCGGTTAATTTAAGCGATCTGGCCAGTATGGGCGCACAGCCACTTTCTGTTACCTTAGCTTTAACTTTGCCAAAGGTTAATGAGGAATGGTTGACAGCTTTTTCTAAAGGCTTTTTAGGCTTAGCAGAACAATATTCAGTCGATTTAATCGGTGGAGATACGACCTCTGGACCTTTAACGCTGACAGTGCAAGCCTTAGGTTTAGTGCCTAACGGCAAGGGACTGCGACGCTCAACTGCACAGCCTGGAGATTTTATTTATATGACCGGCTGTTTGGGTGATGCCGGCTTAGGCTTAAAAATCAAACAAGGTGATGTCCTCCTTAATTCAGAAACTGCCTTAGCGCGATTTAATCACCCTAATCCTCAAGTTGAAGCCGGTTTAGCTTTATTGGATATTGCTAATGCCTGTATTGATATTTCAGATGGCTTGTTTTCTGATTTAGGTCATATCCTAGAACAAAGTCAGGTGGGTGCTAGTTTAGATTGGGAGTCGCTGCCCTTGTCAGAAGGCGTTAAAAGCTATATTAATGAAACCGGTGATTGGGCACTGCCTTTGAATGCGGGTGATGACTATGAATTATGCTTTACGGTCAGTCCAGAAAAAGTTAAATTGCTGACCATACCGTGTACAAAGATAGGTGTTATTGAAGCTATACTCGGTTTACGCCTGTATAAATCAGGTCAATTACAATCCTTAACAAGTAAAGGTTATGAGCATTTTTCTTAATTCCCACTATGGTAGAAACAAGTTAATCCCTAAGCAGATCATGACTGATCCCGTCTTGTTTTTGGCTTTCGGTTTTGGATCTGGTTTAGCTAAAAAAGCTCCAGGTACTTGCGGCACTGTGGCGGCTATTCCTGTTTATCTGTTATTAGTGTTCACGGGCTTACCGATTTATAGTTTGTTAACTATTATTATTACAGTAGTCGGCATCTGGATTTGCGGGCAGGCGGCAGATAAATTAGGTGAACACGACTTTGGTGGCATTGTTTGGGATGAAGTGGCGGGTTATTTGATTACTATGTGGCTAGTGCCTTTTAGCTGGCAAACAGTATTGGTTGGATTTGTTTTATTTAGACTTTTCGATATCGTTAAACCTTGGCCTATTAAATGGCTAGATCAACATGTGCAGGGTGGTTTCGGTATTATGATTGATGATGTCCTGGCTGGCGTATTTGCAGGCGGAGTTTTATTGTTAGTTGTTGATTGGGGATGGGTAGCTTAAAACATTGGCTTAAGCTATTGCCTTTTAAAACTGCAAAAGCAGTAGTAGGCCGGAATAAGTCTTTCGAGCGACAGCGAGTAAAGCGTTTCCGGCACAGGTACTGCACCTGTGCCGGAAACGCCACCACGCGCTACGCTTGGTGGTGGTCTTATTCCTGCCTACATCTAATATGCGGAGTCAAAACTCATGAGTTTTGATTCCAAAAACAAAGTCACTTAGGTCGGCAACGCTTAATGCTTAATGTTTATTTCGGCAGGGTGGGCAAACGATAAAGCTGTTTGTCCACCCTACATCTCTCAGTTGTTAGCTAATCATCTATCCGCTCATTTACCCTTCAATTCGTTAGCATAAGCTATGTTATGCGTATTTCTACTCATTGTGCGGTCTATGGGTTTTCTATAATCTATAACCTCCATCAAAAAAGTTTAACGCTGTTGGGCTTCAATTTTCCGTAAAACACTTACCCAATCACATTGCAGACTATGTCTAAGCACTCATTTAAAACTCAGGGTTTTACACTGATAGAGTTGGTCATGACTATGGCTATAGCAGGTATATTGGTGAGCATGGCTATACCCAGTTTTAATTCAATACTCAATAGTAGTCGATTAACCAATTATGCCAATGATTTCGTCGGTGCTTTGAATTTGGCGCGGAGTGAGGCGGTGAGGCGGGGTGTTTCAGTGACTGTGCGTAACATTGATAATTATTCATATACCCATTTTGGCAATATTGCCTTTAGCGGAGTCAACTGGGAAGATGGTTGGGATGTATTTACTGATATAGATGATGATGGTAAATACGAAGTGGGTGATGTGCTAATTAGAACTTATGTTGCATTAAATCCTGTTTATACTTTACGGGGTAATAATAACTTTGCCAATTTTATACGTTATAAACCACTTGGTACTAGTAACAACATCGGTAGTTTTGTTATTTGTAATAATAGTGATGGATTGGGTATTCCAAAGGCTAATAGTTCTAGATTGATTATTGTTGATAACATTGGTCGAATTAGAATGGGCTTAGATACTAATAAAGATGGTATTCCGAATACCAATAATACTGCAAGTTCAGTGAGCAATATTACAACTTGTACCCCATAGATATGAATATGATCAAAGGCTTTACTTTAATTGAAGTCTTGATAGCAATGTTGTTGTTAGCTGTTGGTCTATTAGGGCTAGCAGGTTTACAAGCCAATAGCCTAAGAAATACTCAAAGTGCTTACAATCGTAGTCTAGCGACTGAGCTCGCTTATGACTTGGCGGATAGGATGCGTGCGAATAGTAGTCCTGTTGGATTAGCTATCTATGTTTCTATGCCTCCAACTAACGCAGTCGCTCAAGTAAACTGCATGACCGTTAGCACAAGATGCACAAGCGATATCATGGCTCAAAATGATCTTTACCAATGGAATCTTGAAGTTAACTCTTACTTGCCCAGTGGAACTGGAACCATAGCTTTTTTAGCCAGTGTGTACACCATTACGGTGTCTTGGAATGATGGTGCAACTAATTTAAGTTTCGCAACTAGCTTTACATTATGAATAAGCAATCAGGTTTCAGTCTAATAGAAATCATGATTGCCTTATTAATAGGCTTGTTTCTATTGGGTGGCATACTACAGTTTTTTTCTGCTAGTCAGCAAACCTACCGAATGCAGAGTAATTTGGCTAGATTACAAGAAAATGGACGTTTTGCCTTAGATTTTTTAGTACATGATATCCGTATGCTGGGTTACTGGGGATGTCTCAGTGGTACTAATACGGATATTTCGGGAGTAGATAACAATATAGGTGTCTCTACGGTCGATAACGGAACTGATACTATAGTGATCAAAGCCGCATTTGCGGTGTTACCCACATTAAGTTGCGGAAACTCTGTAACTTTAGATACTTCTTATTCGGATCCAAGTTCAACTACGGTTTATAAGATTTATACCCTAGCTAATACATATCCTACGTTATATAAAAAAAATAATAATGTATGGGGTCCTTTAATTGAAGGCATAGAAGACATGCAAATTTTATATGGTGTAGATAATGATGCAGATGGCGCTGCTAATTACTATGTGGCTGCAAATAATGTAGCGAGTATGCAGCAAGTTGTGAGTGTTCGTATTAGTTTGTTAGTTTCCACTTTAGATGATTATTTAACTACCCAGCCGATCACTTATACCTACAATGGAATAACAACTACGCCAACAGATCATAAAATTAGGCGTATCTTTAATGCCACGATAGCCTTACGTAATCATTTGTTATGAATGGGTTCATAAATAAAAAACTGGCTATAGTCGTTATTAAATATAGTCGTCATAACTTATATCCAACTTGTAATCGTACCCAGTCGGGTGTTGTTCTGGTGATTAGTTTAATTATCTTATTATTACTAACCATTATTGGTTTGTCAGCTACGCAAACTACGGCATTAGAAGAAAAAATGGCCGGTAATTTGCGTGATAAAAACTTAGCTTTTCAGGCTGCAGAGTCTGCATTGAGGATTGCTGAGCGGAGTCTAAATCCACCGCCAACTTCATTTTCAGCCGCTGGTACCCTTGGATTATATTTGGATAATAATCCTAGTACCCCTAATTCTAATCCGACTGAAGCAGCAATATTGAAGGACATTTTTTGGAGTAGCCATCCAGTTGCTACCTCACCAGTCATCGGTTTAGGTAATGGTATTATTGCTCCCGTTTATATTATTCAAAAATTGCCGGTGTATATCTCAGCAAGTAACGCAAGAGTTGTTCCATTTAATGGTATCACTTGTCAACCCTATAAAATCACCGTTAGGGCTGCCGGAGGCACAGCAAATGGCAGTACATCTAGTACGGTAGTTATTTTACAATCTGTGCTGTCATGCCTATAAGCATAATTATCCACACGACTAAAAAATATCATTTCTACGCAAGAACGATAATATTGTGGTGTTGGCGGTAGGGGCGTATTGCATACGCCCGTTTAAATCAAGCTCTATAACATTTAACTTTCGATAAATGGGTTTATGCAATATGCCCCTACGGAGTTTTAGGATGGGAGTAGTTAAGAAACCTATGGCCCATAATGCTATGCATGGCTTTAATGCGATGTAACACAATACATTTATCGGAGTTTTGCCATGATTAAACTGTATAACTCAAATTCAATAAGCTTTAAATATAAAATTCTTAAGGTTATAGGGCAGCAAGTGCCTGAAATGATCTATGGATTTATTATTTTGCTAATGTTGATCTCTGATGTTTATGCCGACCCCTCACAGATTCCTCTATCACTCACTACCTCTGGACAGCCCAATTTGTTGGTCATATTAGATAACTCTAATAGTATGGATGAAGATCCGAATGGGGTTGCTGTAGGCAGTAATTGTCCAACGAGTAAGTCAGAAATTGCTAGGTCGGTGATAAAAAACATGATTAGTCGTTACTCGGGGCAAATCAATATGGGCTTGATGACTTATCAGCTGTCGGGCGTATCAACTATGTTTATTCATAACTCACAATATGATGTGAGTTATAACTCAGTCAACTATACGCAAGGAGTTTTAAACAATAGAGCTTCACCACTGAAAAGTAAAAGCATTGCTAATCCTACCAGTTTAAATGACTTCATCTATTTTAATTATCAATCACCTTATTATGATTCTAAAAATCAAGGTTATGGCTTTTGTTATTCACCGACAGCAAATGCTGCGGTAAATCCCGCCCATCCCGATGGTTTCAATAATGGTGAGGATCCAGTTAATGGTCCTTGGGATAGTTATCGTTGTTTTGCTAAAAAAACAGGTAGCTCTGATACATTGCCTAGCTGGGGGGATTCGACTAGCGAAACTGCACAAGGCTATTCCTCATTTAATTTTGAATCTCCATTTGGATCAACCGATAGTGATAATGCCGCTGATATAACAGACGTTGGTAAACAATTGACTTGGAGTTTTGTAGGTTCGGCTTATTATTCTAAGGCCTCGCCAGGATTGGGTTATTTACAAACACCAATAGAGCCCTTAAATGCCGCTCAAGGTAATGCTCTCAATACTTTGCTGGCTTGTAATGTGCCTCAAACCACGCTTGCCGTTTGTACTCAAAATGCAGCCTGCACTTCGGCGGGCATTCAAAATGCGGGTAATACTCCGATTCAGGGTACTTTACAAACAGCCAAACAGTATTTTTCAGGGTCTTTAAATAATGCCGCTCAAGGCTATACAGCCTCTACTTATCCTTTACCAATTTCTTGTGGCAAAAATTTTGTGATTTTAGTGACAGATGGTTTGCCTGATACTAATATGAGTGGCGCTATCGTGACTCCAGTTACTGCCATTGGTGGTGCTGCAGATGCTGCAAGGACTTTATTAGCTTCAGATGTAAAAACTTATGTGGTGGGTTTTGGTTCAGCAGCTCAAGCTGCACCGTTAGATACCATTGCTGCGGCTGGTGGCACAGTCAGATCATATTCTGCTTCAGATTATCCAAGCTTAGTGAACGCTTTGGACAGCATACTTCAAAATATTTTAACTAGCGCTTCTAGTTCTTCAGCTTCGGTGGCGGCTAACTCTACACAATTAAATACCGGTACTTTGCTCTATCAGGCAATATATAACCCCTCTAATGCTACTAATACCAGTGACTGGAGTGGTCAGTTATTAGCTTATAAGGTTGATAGCAGTAACGGAACAATAATAACACCCCGATTATGGGATGCTTCGTCTTTGTTACTGCCTAGCACTGTTCGACATATTTATAGTTATAATCCTAATTCAGGTGGAGTGTCTTTTTCATGGAATAATTTAACGACCTCGCAACAAGCTTATTTAAATACCTTATCAGGCTTTAATGATAGCAAAGGCTCTGACAGAGTGGCTTGGTTAAGTGGTGATCAGAGTTATGAGCAACTCCAGGGCGGTACGTTTAGAAATAGAACCAATTTGTTAGGTGATATAGTTGATTCCGCTCCTGTCTACGTAGGCAGTCAAGATTATGCTTACAGTTTTTTGCCAGGCGCTGAGGGCAGTAGTTACAATACTTATATAAATTCTAGTGCTTATAATAATCGTACCGCTATGGTTTATGCCGGTGCAAATGACGGTATGTTACATGGCTTTGATGCTAGCGCTAATAGTTCAGGTGGGCAGGAAGTTTTTGCTTATGTTCCTAATGCGCTATATCCAAAATTAAGTCAACTGACCTCGCCAAATTATGTGCATCAATTTTATGTCGATGGCATGTCGGGTGTAGGTGATTTTTATGATAAGTCAACGTCGACTTGGCATACTTTGTTGGCAGGGGCTACCGGTGCCGGTGGTAAAGCACTATTTGCTCTGGATGTAACTGACCCAGCTAACTTTAGTGCCAGTAAGGTGTTGTGGGAATTTTCTAATACTGTCCAGCCTGTGCCTGCTTCTTGCAGTCCATGGGGATCTAATACCAATTACGACGTGAATGATTTAGGCTACACCCTAGGGCAATCTTCTGTGGTTAGGCTGCAAGATGGGCATTGGGTAGTGCTGGCGGCCAATGGTTATAACAGTGTCAATGGTCATGCCGTGTTATTTGTACTGGATGCCAAAAGTGGTTGTATGATTCAAAAGATAGACACCTTTGGAGCCGATACTAGCGGATTAGCAACGCCTAATGGTTTGTCATCGCCTCTAGCGATTGACACTAATCCTAATAACGATATGAGTGCAGATACTGTTTATGCCGGTGATTTACATGGTAATTTTTGGAAATTTGATTTGTCGGGGGCGGCGGGTAGTTATCCAATGCCCTCTGCTCCCTTTTTTGTGGCTTGTGTGACCTCTGGTAGTTGTACAGCTGATAATCGACAGCCCATTACGGCTAAACCTAATATAGGGCCTGTGGGTAGCGAAGATTCGGATCAAAAAAATGTCGGATGGATGGTGTATTTTGGCACAGGACAGTATTTTGCCCCAGGTGATAATTTGGTAGGGAGTAATCCTCAAGTACAAAGTTTTTATGGCTTGTGGGATCAGGGTACTAGTATTAATGATCGTAGCCTGTTACAAGCACAAACGATTACTTACCAAGGGGTAGGTTCATTGGCTTGTACGCTAACTAATACTTGTCCAACGGGCACGCCGATCACAACTACAACCATTAAAACAATCTCTGTTGTTTCCAAAAATCCAGTCTGTTATGCAGCCAACAGTGTCGGTTGTACAACAAGCAGTCCGTTAAAAAAGGGCTGGGTATTAGACCTCATTTATTCTACTGCTCAAGGAGAGCGTGTAGTAAGTGCACCTGTGGTTACGCGTGGTTTAGTGGTGTTTGCGACTTTAATACCGAGTGCTAATCAATGTAAAGCAGGGGGGGATTCGAATTTATTTGAAGTGGGGGCTCTCAGTGGTGGTCAATCAAGTTTTGCACCTTTTGATATTAATGGTGATGGCGTGGTCAATCCCCAAGATCAGGTACTGATTAATGGCGTGGCACAATATGTCACTGGCATCAATCTGGGGGTGGGGGTAGGCATTATTAATACCCCAACGATAATCGTTGGGCCGACTGTTGATTATAAGTATGTGAGTGGCTCAACGGGGGCTATGGCTTCTGTGACAGATGCTGGTGGTGGTGGTGGTGGAGCTAAGCGTTCTTGGCGTCAATTGAAATAATGGCAATACTAGGGTATTAATGAATTTATATAAAAAAAATATGACGAAACGTTTAAGTGTAGGTTTTACCTTAATAGAGTTGATGATTACTGTGGCCATTATCGGCATTTTGACCAGTATTGCTTATCCTAGTTATCAGGCTAGCATTATGAAATCACGACGTGTTGATGCTCAGGGTGCCTTAATGGGGTTTGCCAATGCCATGGAGCGATATTATACGGTCAATAATACTTATCCTGCTGCTGGAACCGCCGGTATATATGCGGCTACAAGTCCAGTCAGTGGTGGGACAGCCTATTATCTGTTATCGATAGCTGCCTCAACTGCCAGTACTTATCAATTACAAGCAGCGCGAACAGGTGCACAAGCTAATGATAAATGCGGCACTCTGACCTTGAATCAAGCAGGCGTTAAAACCTTTAGTGGGCCGGGCATGGCCCCTGCCGATTGCTGGTAATATAGGGGCAAATTGCATATCCCCTAATTCTAACGCATCCTCCTACACATTCCTGTCGTACATTTAAGTTACCTTGTTATAATGCCGACCACAAAAGCTATAGCCTAGTAGGCCGGAATAAGGCTTTACGAGCGTAAGCGAATAAAGTGTTTCCGGCAAACACATCGCTAGCTACATCTGTGATACTTCAATATCACCGCTTAAAGTTAGATGGGTTTTTTATTGCTCCGTGTTGGAAGTAATGTAGAGCCAAATTGCATACACTTTAATTCAAAAGCATCCTCCTACACATTCCTGTCATACATTTAAGCTACCTTGTTATAATAAAGACCACAAAAGCTACAGTTCTAATAGCTTAGCTTCCCCTTTGTAAATATCAAGGTATCCAAGGAATGAATAAACGCACACATAGGCAAGCAGCAATTCTAGGACTGCTTTTGTTTTTAACTTTACTATTGATCGGCTGTAACAGTAAAAACGATGCAACTGCAAATAAAGCTCAGATGCCAGTCCCTAACGTTAAAATAGCGCAACCGTTAACACAAGACGTTACTGAATGGGATGATTTTACCGGTCGCATCGAAGCTGTAAGTTCTGTTGATGTACGTGCACGGGTCAGTGGTTATTTAGAAAAGGTCAATTTTAAGGCGGGTGATCAGGTTAAAAAAGGTGATCTTTTATTTCAGATTGATCCCAAACCCTTTTCGGCTCAGCTTAATTTTGCTGAAGCAGAGTTGGCGCGTGCTAAAGCTAAACATGACCTAGCTAAAAATGATTTAGTGCGAGCTGAGCGTTTATTGAGTGGTAAAGCTATTTCAGAAGAAGAGCATGATGCAAGGACTAAAGGCTCACAAGAAACTTCTGCTGCGGTTCAGTCTGCGGAAGCTAATGTCGCTACTGCCAAATTGAATCTGGAATTTACCAAAATACGTGCACCCATCGATGGACGAATAGGTCGAGAACTGATTACCGAGGGTAATTTGGTTGGAGGTGGTGGCGCCGATGCAACGCTATTAACTTTTATCGTATCAGTTGATCCCATTTATGTTTATGTAGATGTGGATGAGCGTTCAGCGCTTAAATATCGGCGTTTAGCGCAACATGACGGTAATCGTGTTCGACCAATCCCAGTGCAATTGGCCGTTGCCGATGAGACTGACTTTCCTCATTTAGGACATCTTGATTATATTTCACCTAAAGCTGATATTACGACAGGAACGATTTCTTTACGCGGAGTAGTGGCTAATCCCGATGGTTTACTCAGTCCTGGTTTCTTCGCTAGGATGCGAGTACGAGGCAGTGCGCCTTATTCTGCGTTGTTAGTGCCTGATAGAGCTATTGCTACAGATCAAGCGCAACGTTTTGTTTGGGTAGTTAATCAAGAGCAAAAAGTAGAATATCGACAGGTGGTTTTAGGTGCTCATGTTGGTCAGCAGCGTGTCATTATTCAAGGTTTAAAAGCCGATGAATGGGTCGTGATTGAGGGTATACAAAAACTCATGCCTAATCTTCAGGTTAATGCGGAACGTATCTCGCTTGAGCCTAAAGGCGAGAAATAAATCATGAATCGATTTGCGCATTTTTTTATTGATAGACCTATTTTTGCTGCCGTACTGTCTATACTCATTGTTTTGGTAGGTAGTCTGGCACTCATTACTTTACCAATTACCCAATATCCTGAGATTGCACCGCCTACGGTACTCATTACTACTAGTTATGCTGGGGCGAATGCACAAGTGGTGGCCGAAACAGTCGCCACGCCTATCGAGCAAGAAGTTAACGGTGTTGAAGATATGCTGTACATGTCTTCGCAATCTACCAACAGTGGCAGCATGGCTTTAACGATTGCCTTCAAGCCGGGTACTAACTTAGACAAAGCTCAGGTTTTGGTACAAAACAGGGTGTCACTTGCGGAACCTAGGTTGCCTGAAGATGTAAGAAGGCAGGGCATTAGCGTTAAAAAGCGTAGTCCCGATTTGAGTGTGGTGGTGAATCTAGTTTCTCCTGATAAGCGCTACGATAGTGTCTACTTAAGTAATTACGCGCTGTTACAAATCAAAGATACCTTGGCGCGTTTGCCGGGTGTTGGCGATATAGTTGTTTTTGGCGCTAGAGATTACAGTATGCGTTTGTGGTTGAATCCTGAACAAATTGCTGCCCGAAATCTGACCGCCAGTGATGTCGTAAATGCTATTCGAGACCAGAATGTACAAGTTGCTGCGGGTGTGGTGGGTCAGCAACCTGGGGAAAGTACTGATTTTCAATACACCATTACTACTTTGGGACGCTTGATGGATGCAGAGCAATTTGCGGATATCGTCATCAAAAAAGGGACTAATGGTCAGGTCACTAAATTGAAAGATGTGGCAAGAATTGAACTGGGCGCTAAAGATTACAATTCAGGATTATTGTTAGATGGAGAAGCTAGCGTCGGCTTGGCTATTTTTCAGTTACCGGGTTCTAATGCTTTAGATACTAAAAAAGCAGTAGTTGAGGCCATGCTAAAGTTGAAGACTCATTTTCCTGAAGGTCTGGATTACAAAATGGTCTATGACACCGTCGTGTTTATTCAGCAGTCGATTAGCGCGGTAATAAAAACTTTATTTGAAGCGCTGTTGCTAGTGGTTTTAGTGGTCGTGGTGTTCTTGCAAAACTGGCGTGCTACGCTGATACCCTTACTGGCCGTGCCGGTTTCTTTGATTGGTACTTTTGCAGTCATGTCTGCGATGGGTTTGTCCTTAAATACCTTGTCATTGTTTGGGTTGGTGTTGGCGATAGGAATCGTTGTTGATGATGCTATTGTGGTGGTCGAGAACGTAGAGCGTCATATTGGTCTGGGTTTGTCGGCTAGAGAAGCCACTCGAAAAGCGATGAGTGAAGTGGTGGGGCCAATTATCGCCACGGCCTTGGTATTGGTTGCGGTGTTTGTTCCGACTGCCTTTATTACCGGTGTTTCGGGTGCTTTTTACAAACAATTTGCTTTGACGATTGCCGTATCTACGGTCATTTCTGCTTTTAATTCTTTAACATTGAGTCCAGCTTTGTGCGCGTTATTATTAGATAAAGCGCATGGTGAGAAAGATAAATTTACGCGTTTAATCGATACCTTGTTTGGCTGGTTTTTTAAGCGCTTTAATCGATTTTTCGAGCGTTTTAGTAGTGGTTATTCAAGGCTGGTAGGCAGGTTAATTAGAATGACTGCTTTAGTGCTAGTGCTTTATGCTGGCTTATGCGGACTTAATTTCTTAGCTTTTGAGAAAGTACCTACAGGCTTTATTCCCCAGCAAGATCAAGGCTATCTGATTCTATTTGCACAATTACCTGATGCCGCCTCATTAGCAAGAACTCAGGCGGTGGTAAAGCAAGCGACCCAGATTATTATGGAAACTGAGGGTGTTAATCATGTTAACGCGTACTCTGGATTCTCTATTCTCAGTGGTGCTAGTCAGTCTAACGTGGCGACAATGTTTGCGACTTTAGATAGTTTTGATGAGCGAGCGGGGCATCCTAATTTACATGCCAATGTCGTCATTGATAATCTTAAGAAACGACTTGGTGCTGTTGATGATGCTTATATTGCCGTGTTTGCGCCGCCGCCCATTCGAGGTATGAGTTCGGTCGGTGGTTTTAAATTACAAATTCAAGATCGTAGTAATGCAGGAGTTGAGGCTTTAAAAAAGGTCAGTACGGAAATGATAGCGCTAGGTTCTCAGCAACCTGGTTTAGTGGGCTTATTTACCACTTTTAGAGCCAGTGTTCCGCAGTTGTTTTTAAATGTAGATCGAATTCGTGTTAAGTCGATGGATGTGCCCTTAAAAGACGTATTTGATACTCTGCAAATTTATTTAGGTTCTTTGTATGTAAATGATTTCAACCGCTTTGGTCGTACTTATCAAGTAGTCGCGCAGGCTGATTCTGAATTTCGTATGGCACCTGAAGATATTACAAAATTGAAAACGCGTAATCTTAAAGGCGATATGGTACCGCTAGGTTCCTTAGTGAATGTGCAGCAAATTAATGGGCCAGATAAAATCACTCGTTACAATATGTATCCAGCTGCTGAGATTAATGGCGGGACATTGCCGGGTATTAGTTCTAGTCAGGCGATTGAGATTATGAATAATTTGATGGCGAGAGAATTGCCTCCTGGTTTTGATTATGAATGGACTGAACTAAGTCTACAGCAAGTGCTGGCAGGTAATGTTGCGCTGCTAGTTTTTCCCTTGAGTGTAATTTTTGTGTTTTTAGCTTTGGCTGCTCAATATGAGAGTTGGTCGTTGCCGTTTGCGGTAATCTTGATCGTACCCATGTGCATACTATCTTCGATGGCTGGGGTTTGGCTAAATCACATGGATAACAATATTTTTACTCAGATAGGCTTTATCGTTTTAGTGGGATTAGCGAGTAAAAACGCTATTTTGATTGTAGAGTTTGCCAAGCGACGGCAAAAACAGGGCTTGAGCTTTTTTGAGGCAGCGGTAGAGGCCTCTCGAATTAGATTGCGTCCTATTCTAATGACTTCATTCGCATTCATTATGGGTGTGTTCCCCTTGGTGATAGCAACAGGGGCCGGTGCTGAATCTCGACAACTATTAGGTACAGCAGTATTTAGCGGTATGTTAGGCGTCACTTTTTTTGGTTTATTGTTAACGCCTGTGTTTTATGTTGCGGTGCAGACTTTATCAAAACGTTTGCGGTCATCAAAAGCTGAAAAAGTTTTGTTACCAGAGACAGAGCTATGAATCTGCGTTTAAAGTTATTTCGCTTAAATAGTATCGTTTTAACTGCAGGACTTATGAGTGCCTGTGCAGTAGGACCCGATTATAAAGCGCCTTTTATCGATGCGCCCAAAAGCTTTGCACGAGCAGTAACGCCTGAATTTACAGGGCAGGGTGTTGAGCTAAATTGGTGGAAATTGTTTCAAGATAAGGAGCTAAATACTTTAATTGAGCAAACCATTGCCCATAATTATGATTTACAAGCGGCTAACGCCAATATCAGAGAAGCCCGTGCGCTTTATTTACAGTCGTCGTTAAATTTAGCGCCTATTGTTAGTTCACATGCAAATTTTACTGATCAAAAACGCAGTCTTGGGGCTTTAAATAATTTGTCTTATGCGCCGCGTGGCTTAAAACTTTACAACGTAGGTTTTGATGCGCTTTGGGAACTAGACATATTTGGTCGAGTACGCCGCAGTGTAGAAGCCAGTAATGATGAGGTTGAAGCACAGGAAGCTACTTTGCGTGATTTGAGTGTCAGCTTGGTTGCCGAAGTCGCCAGAAATTATTTCGAATTAAGAGGTCTACAAAATCAATTAGCGGTCGCTAGAAAAAACATAGAAAATCAAGTCAAAACAGTAGAGATCACGCGTATTAAATTCGAAGTTGGACGTGGTACTGAATTAGATACTTCGCGAGCGACCGCTCAGCTTGATACTACTCGAGCAATTATTCCTACTTTAGAAGCTGGAATATATAGAACTATGCATCGTTTAAGCGTTTTAACAGGCCAGTTACCCAATACCTTAACTGAAAGCTTAATGACTGTTGCACCTATGCCTAAAATCCCAGAAATTATCAATATTGGTTATCCTGCTGATTTATTACGACGTAGACCGGATATAAAAATAGCTGAACGCATGTTAGCGGCAGCTACAGCAAGTATCGGCATAGCAACAGCTGATCTTTTTCCACGCGTTACCATCGTAGGAACTTTGTCCTTAGAAGCCACTAAGTTATCAGCGGTTGGTTCTGGAGGTTCTGATACGTTCTCGATAGGTCCTAGAATCAGTTGGGCTTTCTTAGATATGGCTCATGTCTATGCGCGCATTAAAGCGGCTAATGCCAGTGCAGAATCTAGTTTGGCACATTATGAACAAACAGTATTGAGCGCTTTAGAAGAAACTGAAAATGCTTTGGTTAATTACAATCGAGAACGAGCTCGTCAGTCGTTATTGTTATCAGCTGCTAATGTCAGCGTTAAAGCCAAAGAATTGGCGCAATTGCGCTTTAATGAAGGAGTGAGTGATTTTTTAACCGTACTAGATAATGAGCAGCGTTTATTAGAAGATCAGGATCGTTTAGCTCAAAGTGAAACCGCTACAGCAACCGCTTTAGCGGCTTTATATAAGGCTTTAGGTGGTGGCTGGGAAAGTGGCTCTTAATATATAAGTCTCTACAGCATATCAAGCAATGAGCATAAAATGAAGTATCCAGCTTCCTACTCGGTAGACAGTTTTCTCAAACGGTAACTCTCTTAGTACAACAAGCTTAGGTGATGCTTCATTGTCCACAGTTAAGCGCTTGTAAGGGCTACAGATTCGCCCGGTATCTGTGAACATCTGGTTAGCGGGCTAATGAATAAGCCTCTACAAGTGAAACGCTTTTTTCCTATCTTTAACTATGGGCATTGAGGCTAGCTTTCGGTCGTACAGCTTTGGCAGAGAGTAGTTTGTCGTTGCTACAAAATAACTAAAATTATTTGATGAATACCTTGGGCTACAATAAAGAAACTATCTTTCATTTAAGCTGTTTTTTTAAATTGATGAGGTGAAATCCCAACTCTCCAAGATATTGATTCGATTCCGGCAGATAAGGTCGGTAAGCAGTTTTAGCATTTGTCCACCTTATCTGGCTAATCGAACAATTTAGAAGTTGCAATAAGCTCCGGTAATGTCCTGCGAGTTAATATTCATCATCATCATCATTTTCTTCTTCGTCCTCGTCCTCGTCGTATTTATCATCCTCATATTCCTGGTCCTCGAATTCTTGAGATTCACTATTGTTTATAGGTTCGTCTTCAAGGACGTCATCAAATTCAGTGTCGTCATCGATATTTAATAATATTTTTAAATATCGATACAATAATCTAGAAGATTTTGGTGGCTTGGCAAGTTCGGTTTCTTTTTGCGCATTGCGTATTAATTGTCTTAGTTGCTGTCTATCAGCTTGTGGATGCTCATTTAGAAGTTCTGTTAGGGCAACATTGCCGTCATTAATTAATCTAGCTCTCCAGCGTTCTGCAATGTGATGTTCTCTGACTGCATGGGCGCTTTGGCTTTTCATGCGCGCTAATTTTTCTAAATAAGGCTCGGTATCTATTTTATTGAGTTGCCCAGTAATGAATTTTAATAGACGTTTTCTTGCGCCTTTATGAGGCATTCCTGAAGCTTCAGTTAGCGCCTTATGAATGTTGTCAGGAAGTTCTAGAGCTTTTAACTGCGCTGGAGGTAATTCGGAGAGTTCTTCACTTAAGGCAAAAAGAACGGCCATGTCCTTTTTTATTCGGGTTTTGTTGGGACGTACAGCGTAATAAACTATTTCACCTTGGTCGTCGTATTCATATTCGTAATCGAATTCTTGTTCTTGACTCATTTTAATTTCAAACCATTACACACAAAAAATAAGACTACTTTACCATAGACTGATTAATCACTTTCCATGCTTCTATCTTTTGTTCTAATTTTAATGCGGCATAAGCAGGGCTAGTTGACGGTAAATAGTAATATGTAAGGTAATTATATTGGTTGTTTAAGCTGGGTAATACGTATTGTTTGTATAATTTTTCAGCGAGCTTACCATTAAAAAACACTTGCTTAATGTTTGGGTAATCATTGAATAAGCGAGTAAAGTCATTGGCTTTAGCTGTGCTGGAATTTATATTGGCATCAAGGCTTCCTGTTCGTTCACAGTTTTGTAATACATCCCATACTGCAATATTATTGCTTATTATCCAATCTTTTCGGCTAGAGTAGTTGTTGTCGGAATTTTCATTTAATAATGTGCTCATGATTGGCCAGAAAGTATTTCTGGGGTGTCCATAATATTGTTGGAGTTTGATAGAAGTGCTACTTGGCATCGATCCTAAAATCAATATTTTGGCATTTATTGAAATAATAGGTTTAAATCCTACTAAAAAACTGTTCATGGTCTGTGTATTAAAAAATTACTTTATTTTTATGTCGTTAAATTTGCGATAATGATTAGTCGATTCGCATTTTAATATTGCGTATCACGTTAGTTTTATCAGGTCGTATTTGGCTATTTTTATGCTGTTCTTTAGTCGATTTAATTATTATTTTATAGGATATAAGTTAACTATGTGGTTTAAAAACCTTAGTATTTTCCGTCTTACCGAAGCATTTACTCTAACATCAGAGGAGTTAGATCAAAAACTAGAGGCTTTAATTTTTCGTCCCTGTGGTTCTCATGAAGAATTTACTTTGGGTTGGACGGCGCCTTTAGGAAAGGCTTCGCAGTCATTAGTTCATTCAACTAATGGTTATATGATGCTATGTGTTAAAAAGGAAGAGAGGGTGTTGCCTGCATCAGTTTTAAATGAAATGCTGCAAGAAAAAATAGCAGAAAAAGAAGAATTACAGGCTAGAAAGCTTTCTAAAAAAGAGCGAACTGAGCTTAAAGATGAGCTTATTTTTGATTTATTACCTAGAGCATTTACTTTTTCACGCAAAATATACGCATATATCGATCCACAAGGTGGCTGGTTGATTGTTAATGCGGCCTCTGCAAAAAGCGCTGAGGATTTTGTAAGTTTATTGCGAAAATCATTAGGTTCATTACCTGCGGTTCCATTAAGTACAGTTGACAAACCGATAGCGACCATGACGCAATGGTTACTTAATAACAAGATAGCTGATGATGTCACTATAGAAGATGAATGTGAGTTACGTTCTCCAGAGGAGGCGGGTGGTATCGTTCGATGTAAGCGTCATGATTTGGCTTTGCCCGAAATCATCAATCATTTAGATACTGGTAAAGAAGTTATTAAATTAGCAGTTAATTGGGCGGAGCGAATGTCTTTCATCGTAGACGAAAATTTGTCAATAAAGCGATTACGGTTTTTAGATTTGATTCAGGATCAAGTGGCTGATATTGAAACTGATGATGAGGCTGCACAGTTTGATGTAGATTTCTCTATCATGACTGCTGAGCTGGCAACTTTCTTGCCGCGACTCATAGAGTTGTTTGGTGGAGAGAATATGGCATAAAAAAAGCCCGGCGGTTTATAGCCGCCGGGCTTTTTTGTGTTCTAAAACAAAGTTGAATTATTTCAACATTGATTTTTTGAACAAGTTGTCCAATTTGCTGTTAGTGTCTTGAGCATATTGAGCAGCACGATTAGCAGCAGCTTCAGCAGCAGCAGCTTTAGCAGCAGCATCATTTGCAGCAGATAAAGCGCTTTGTGCATCAGAAGATGCAGAAGCTACAGAAGTTTTCAAACCATCAATTTGAGATTGTAGGTTTGCGATATCTGAAGTAGAAGCACAACCAACAACTAAAGTTGCAATCGTTGCGATCATTGATAATTTAATTACTTTTTTCATATTATTTTCCTTAGTCAAAGTTATTACTACAAAAAATTATAGCTAGAAAAAATTTTAACACTATAAGAGTATTTTTTCCAACTTTATTTTATTTTTACCACGGTACCTGTATCCACCCATTGGCTTAGTTGATCAATTTGAGGATTTGTTAAAGCAATACATCCATGAGTCCAATCGAAAACTTGATGTATTTTTTCGTTAGCATGACCTAAGCCATGTATCCCAATTTGGCCACCTAATGGTGTGTTTTGAGGGGGTGTTTGATGGAGATGATGAGCAGTCAAGATTCTATCATACGTTGGTTGATCGATAACTCCTTTTTTTAGTGCCTGCTCTGCATCATCAACAGAAGGGAAGGTCAGGCCATAAAAACGTCTAAAATTACTTTTTTCACCAACCCAGCCAATTTTATAGCTACCAAAAGGGGTTATGTTGTCGCCGCGATGATTTTTTAATCCCGCCCCGCCTCGACCTATAGCTATTTTATTCAATACTTCGACAGTTTTTTCACCTTTTTTGATTTCAATTTTTCTGGCGCTAGTATCAACTAATAGCCAAACATCAGTTTCTGCATGGACTGAAAAAGAAATGAAGCAGCAATACAATAATAGATATATTCGTAACATATTTTTACAATAGAAAATGATTTTGGTGTATTTTATGAACAATATTAATTGATGACTGAAGGCTTAAATATGCAAATAGAAACAATCACAACTCATCCTTATGAAGGTCAGAATCCAGGCACGTCAGGCCTTAGAAAAAAAGTTAAAATATTTCAGCAGCCTGCCTATCTTGAAAATTTTGTGCAATCAATTTTTGATTCGTTAGAGAATTTTACTGGTAAATCCTTAGTGTTGGGTGGGGATGGTCGATATTTTAACAGATTAGCTTTGCAAACTATTATTAAAATTGCTGCAGCAAATGGTTTTGGAGAACTTATTGTCGGTCAAGGAGGTTTGTTATCTACTCCAGCAGCTTCACACGTCATTAGAAAGTATAAAGCTTTCGGTGGCTTAATACTTTCAGCTAGCCATAATCCCGGCGGTCCAGATGAGGATTTTGGTATTAAGTACAATGTAAGTAATGGTGGACCAGCTTCAGAAACTTATACGGATGCTTTTTATCAGCGTAGTTTAGTTATTGATAGCTATAAATATGCAAGAATTGACGATATTGATCTCGATTGTATTGGGTCTCAGCAAATAGAGGGTCTTAAAATTACGGTTATTGATTCAGTTGCTGATTATGCTGAGCTAATGCAGTCTATTTTTGACTTTAATTTATTAAAGCAAAGCATTAGTTCAGGCTATATTAGTTTATTGTTTGATGCGATGAGTGCAATAACCGGCCCTTATGCCAAGAGAATATTGGTAGATATGTTAGGTGCTAGTCCTGAATCTGTAATTAATGGTTTGCCATTAGAAGATTTTGGTGGACACCATCCTGATCCAAATTTAGCACACGCTCATGAATTGGCTGTGCGCATGTTTAGTGATAATGCGCCAACGTTAGGCGCCGCATCAGATGGCGATGGCGATCGTAATATGATTACTGGTAGTCAAATTTTTGTAACGCCCAGTGATAGCTTGGCTATTATGGCTGCTAATGCGCATTTGATTCCAGCTTATGCAAAAGGTTTAAGTGGTGTTGCTCGATCAATGCCAACGAGTCAAGCCTTAGATCGAGTCGCTGCTTATTACAATATTCCTTGTTATGAAACGCCTACTGGTTGGAAATTTTTTGGTAACTTATTAGATGCTGGAAAAATAACGTTGTGTGGTGAAGAAAGTTTTGGTACTGGATCAGATCATGTTCGTGAAAAAGATGGCTTATGGGCGGTACTGTTTTGGTTAAACTTGGTTGCAGTAAGGCGCCAATCTATTGCTGACATTGTTCATGAGCATTGGCAAAAGTTTGGTAGGGATATTTATTGTCGTCATGATTATGAAGCTATAGAAACACCTATTGCCAATGGTATTGTTGAACATTTACGTAGTCAATTACCAACTTTGGCTAAGCAATCTTTTGGCGATTATGTAGTAAAGTTTGCAGATGAATTTAGTTATGAAGATTCTGTAGATGGCAGTGTAAGTCGCAATCAAGGTATACGGGTAGGATTTGAAAATGGCTCGCGCATTGTTTTTAGATTGTCTGGAACGGGTACTGTTGGAGCTACTTTAAGAATTTATTTGGAGCGATTTGAAGCTGATAGTGCTTTGCATGATCAAGAAGCACAAGTCGTCTTGAATGATTTAATCATTCTTGCAGAGCAATTATGCGAAGTCAAAAAAAGAACAGGTAGAGCAGGGCCTAATATTATTACTTAAAGTTAAACATTGAATAAAAGCGAAAGATTTATCAATTGAGTCTTTCGCTCATACTTTAAGATAAAGATGGGGTTTAAGTCATGCTATGAGCAATATCATGCAGATAACAAATTAAAAACACTCCGGCTGCAATTAAAACAATTTGTTGTATTGAGGTTTTTATATCTGTTTTTTTATGTAATGTGGGTATTAGGTCAGCAACTGCAATATAAATAAAGCTTGAGGCAGCTAAAGCTAAGAAGAATGGTAGGCTACTGTGCAAGTCTTCTAAGCTAAAATAAGCTAAAACACCCCCTAATACTGTTGTTAAACTCGCTAACATATTATAAAAAAGCGCTTTTCTTCTTGAGTAACCGCTGTCTAACAAAATAGCAAAATCACCTACTTCTTGGGGGATTTCATGTGCAGCAACTGCTAGGCTGGTTACTATGCCTAGTTGTACATCGGTTAAAAATGCTGCAGCTATTAAAATACCATCGACAAAGTTATGAATGCTGTCGCCAAGAATAATTAAAGATCCTGCTGATTTTGCATTGCCATGATTATGGCCGTGTTTATGGGCATGCTCATGATCATCACCATGCGCTTCACAACTACCTGAATGACAATGCCGCCAAATTAAAAGTTTTTCAAGAGTAAAAAAACCAAGGATTCCAGCTAAGATGGTTCCGGAAAGCATTTGAAATTGTTCCGGCTTAACTTGTTCAAATGCTTCTGGAATAAGTCCCCAAAAGGCAACGGCTAAAAGAGCGCCTATTGCAAAACTAATGCCATGAGGTAATAGTGCTTTTCTGTGTGGTTCCGGTAGCAATAAAAAAACGGCAGCGGCCATTACACTTAATACACCGCCAATGGCGGTAAAAATGATGATTAAAACCAATAAATTCATTATGCTAATCTTTCCATATTAAAGTTGCCATGCGTCCAGTTTGATTGTCTCGGCGATAAGAAAAAAAACGATCTTCTTCCGACATGGTGCAGTAAATGCCACCATAAATATTGTTGATGCCTAACGTACTTAGCTCAATTTTAGCTAATTGATAAATATCTGCTAAATATTTGCCGTTAATCTGTTTTTTAAAGGCTATTTCATAAAGTTTTGATTTTTCCATGAACGCTTCGCGCACCTCTATTCCTATTTCGAAGCGGTTGGGGCCAATAGCTGGGCCGAGCCAAACCAAAAAATCATCTGATTTTGTATTAGGCGTAATAAACGTTAATTCTGAAATGCTATTACTAATGATACCCGACAATAATCCGCGCCAACCTGCATGAATGGCGGCTATTTTTTGGCCATCATTAGAACATATCAATAAGGGTAAACAATCTGCAGTCATAACGGCGCAAACAACAGAAGATTCAGTTGAATAACTGGCATCAGCTTGTTGTGGTATAGCCCCTTTTTCAGCCTTAACAATATGATTACTATGAACTTGGTCTAGCCACACGGGTTCAGAGGGAAGGCCTAACATGTCGCTGATTACTTTACGGTTTTGTAAAACATTCTCAGTTAAATCATTGACATGAGTTGCTGGATTTAGGCTCGAGTAAGGTTTGTTGCTTACACCGCCTGTCCTCAGAGTGGTTGCTGCATGAATATTAGCAGGGGCTGGCCAATTTGGAACTAGCCAATGCTTATTCTTGCTCATTATCGGTTAGAGCATCAAGTAGGCGGACCATATCATCTGGCATCGTTTGTTCCCATTCACAATATTCATTGGTGATAGGGTGTATGAGTCCTAATTTGGCAGCATGTAATGCTTGGCGTTTAAAGCTACGTAATTCTTTTTCGAGTTGCTCGCTACAATCAGCTGGCATTTGGAAGCGTCCACCATAGACTTGATCGCCCAATAATGGATAGCGTATATGCGCCATATGAACCCGAATTTGATGAGTACGTCCAGTTTCGAGCTTAACTTGAATAAGGGTGTGTCGAGTAAAACGCTTCACTACACGATAATGGGTGACAGCAAATTTCCCCGACTCTTTAACCGCATAACGTTTTCTATCGGTTGGATGCCTAGCAATCGGTTCGTCTACTGTTCCGCCGGCTGTCATGCGACCACGGCTAATAGCTAGGTATTCGCGAACGATTGCTCTTTCTTGAAGTTGTTGAGTCAAGCTATTGTGGGCTTGTAAGGTTTTAGCAATCATTAATAGACCACTGGTTTCCTTATCAATTCTATGAACGATACCTGCTCTAGGTAATGTTTCTAAGGTGGGTTCATGGTTAAGTAGGGCATTTAACAAGGTGCCATGCCAGTTGCCGACGGCCGGATGTACGACCATGCCAGCAGGTTTGTTAACGATAAGTAGGCTTTCGTCTTCAAAAATAATGTCTAAAGAAATAGGTTCTGCCTTGGAAGTTATTACAACTTCAGCCTCAGCATCTAAAGTAATGGTTTCTCCACCTTCTAATTTATCTTTAGGTTTTAGAATTAAATCATTGACATGCACACGCCCAGATTTAACCCAAATTTGCAATTTACTGCGTGAATAATCTGCAAATAATTCCGCTAGCACTTGGTCTAAGCGCATGCCTGCCATTTCGTAAGGCACTTCTGCCGTTAATCGTGTCATAACTAGTTCTTCTGAATAACGTATTGTTAAGTTATACTCGCCAAATACCAAACATTAAAGTATCGTCGTTAATTCTGCGAGAAAACCTCTAATATTACAACGTGTCGTTAGTACTATGCGATTATTTTTAATTAAATTTTTATTTATTGTTATTTTGTGCCTATCTTTTCAAGGTTGTTCATCGCTCAAAGATGTCTTTTCAGGTGAGTCTAGTTCATCAAAGGATAAAGATGAATATGCGGATTGGAGTGCAGAAAAATTTCGTACAGAAGCTAAAGCTGCAGTGGATAGCGGTAGTTACGAGAAAGCTACTAAAATTTACGAAGCCATCGAATCTCGAAATCCTTTTGGTGCAGATGCTGCTCAAACCCAGCTTGATGTAGCTTATGCTTATTATAAAAATGGTGATGCAGATTCCGCAATTGCTGCCGCTGATCGCTTTATAAAAACTAATCCTCGTAGTCCTGGAGTAGATTACGCACATTATTTGAAAGGCTTAGTGAATTACAACAGAGATATTGGCTTTATAGATCGATTTTTGCCTACAGATACTTCGCAGCGTGACCCTGGTGCCGCAACTGAGGCATTAGCTAATTTTGAAGAATTAGTGCGTCGTTTTCCACAAAGCAAATATGTGCCTGATGCTAGATTGCGTATGATTGCACTTAAAAGCAATATGGCAATGTATGAAGTGCATGTTGCACGCTATTACATAAAGCGTAAAGCTTATGTGGCTGCAGTGGATAGGGCATCAGGAGTCATTGAAAAATATCAGGGCACTGCTGCTGTCCCCTATGCTTTACTTGCTTTACAAGAATCTTACGCTAAATTAGGGATGAACGAATTGGCTAACGACACACTGCGTGTCTATGAACTTAATTACCCTAAAGGTCCGCCGATTCCAGAACATAATGAATCAACTATTTCCCATAAAATTTGGGATTTTATTGGGTTAGAAAAATAATCATCTGCGTTATATGCCCAAGATTTATAGAAAACGTTATGATTACTATAATAATGGTCAAATAATTGTTGATGAAAACACTTTGAAAGCCAATATAATATTTGTTACTACAATATGCCAATAAACCATCGATTACAGGAGCAAACAAAACATGCGTAACTATTTTTTAAATATAAGTTTATTAGTAATGGCGCTAACTTCGGTTTCAGCACAAGCAGAGGTGGTATCTAAAGAGGCTATTCCTAGGCCAATCATGGATCAATTTTATAAGAAACATCCTAATGCGGTAGAAATTAGTGCTGCAAAAAAAATACATTTTAAACAAGAGTTATTTGAAATTATCTTTAAAGAAGAAAAGGATAAAGAAAAGTTGATTGAGCTTTATAGACCCAATGGTCGTTTTTTTGTTAATGTAAGTAATGTTCACGGCTCTAATATGATGCCAGCAGTTGCATCTGATAATTTAAAGGCTATGTTTGATACTTATACAGTTAAAGATTCTGTTTTGGTCGTCAACCCAAATGGTGTCGGCGAAGAATATGAATTATTGGTAAATGCGGGTGGCACTGATTGGAGTGTTGTTATTGATCGTGCCGGTGCAATCAGTCAAAAAGAACGTAATTAAACGTTTATGTATTAAATTTATTTAGCCTGCTTTAGATGGCTATTTAGTTAGTTTAATAATTCAAGTTGCTTTAAAGCTCTTGAATGGTACAAGTATTAGATATCAGCTTATATCATTACGCCAGATCACTGTTTAATAGATTTTTACTCAATTATTAAAGGATTTGGCGTAGTAAACAATAGCAATGATGATTAAATTGATCGTAACCACTTTTTGGATAAAATCATGGCTGTATCAAGTAATAGACCAACCTCGCCCCATCTCCAAGTCTATAAATTGCCTTTAACAGGCATTATTTCAATTACTCACCGCATAACCGGTGTACTGCTATCTGTCGGTTTAGTTTTTGTTGTTTTTATTCTGTCAGCCATCGCGGGTGGCCAAGAGCAGTTTGCTAACATGCAAATACTTTCAGCATTGTGGCCATTAAAATTAATTTATTGGGGCTTTAGTTACGCTTTAGTTTTCCATTTATGTCATGGTGTGCGGCATTTGATTTGGGATGCGGGAAAAAGCTTTAATCGTTCCACGATGGATCGATATGCTCTGATAGAGCTTTTGATTTCCCTAGCCGTTACCGTAAATATAATCGTATTTATTTAAGACTGGAGTATTTATGGATTATCGATCGCCATTAGCTAAAGTACGTGGTCTGGGTTCTGCAAAGTCAGGAACATCGCATTGGTGGATGCAGCGTGTATCAGCAGTAGCGTTAATTCCTTTATCTTATTGGTTAATTACTTTCTTAGATTTAAGTTTTCATGAGCCATACCAGCAGTTAGTGGTTTGGTTGATTTTGCCGATTAACAGCGTTTGCATCATTGCTTGGGTGCTTATCGCTTTTTATCATGCTGCCTTGGGTTTACAAGTGGTTATTGAAGATTATGTTGCTAATGAAGGTGTCAAGATTATTGTTGTATGGACAGTCAATATAATTTTTTTCATGCTGGCATTGGCGGCGTTAGTGGCGGTGTTTCGTATATTATTGATGGGTTAGCTTATGTCGACAGATTATAAAATTATTGAGCATACCTATGATGTCATTGTAGTAGGAGCGGGTGGTGCAGGTTTACGTGCAACATTAGGATTAGCAGAAAGAGGCTTGAAAACGGCTTGTTTATCAAAAGTGTTTCCTACTCGTAGCCATACCGTTGCCGCACAAGGTGGTATTAGCGCAGCGTTAGGTAATATGGGTGAAGATGACTGGCGTTTTCACATGTATGACACTGTTAAAGGTTCAGATTGGCTAGGAGATCAAGACGCCATTGAATATATGTGTCGAGAAGCAATGGCGGCAGTTATTGAGTTAGAACATTACGGTGTGCCTTTTTCAAGGACGGAAGATGGCAAAATATATCAACGTGCTTTTGGTGGTATGACGACTCATTACGGTAAAGGTCAAGCCCAACGGACTTGTGCTGCCGCTGATAAAACCGGTCATGCTATTTTACATACGCTATACCAACAAGCCTTAAAACATAACGCTGAGTTTTTTGTTGAATATATAGTCCTCGATTTGATTATGGAAGATGATCAGTGTCGTGGTGTGTTGGCTTGGTGTTTGGATGACGGTAGTCTGCATTTATTTAAAGCCCACATGACTATCTTAGCTACCGGTGGTTATGGGCGTAGTTATTTTTCTTGTACTTCAGCTCATACCGTAACGGGTGATGGTAACGCTATGGTGTTACGTGCAGGCTTGCCTTTACAGGACATGGAATTTGTTCAGTTTCACCCCACCGGTATTTATGGTTCAGGTTGCTTGATTACTGAAGGGGTAAGGGGTGAGGGTGGTTATCTGACTAATTCTGAAGGCGAGCGTTTTATGGAAAGATATGCGCCATCCGCCAAAGATTTAGCCTCGCGTGATGTGGTTAGTCGCGCCATGACCATTGAAATTCAAGAAGGACGTGGAGTAGGCAAACTCAAAGATCATATACATTTGCATATTGAGCACCTTGATCCACAAGTGATTCATGAACGTTTACCGGGTATTGCCGAAACCTCGAAAATATTCGCTGGTGTTGATGTTACCAAAGATCCTATTCCTGTACTACCGACTGTCCATTACAACATGGGTGGTATTCCGACTAATTACAAAGCCGAAGTAGTGACTTTAGAAGGCGATAATCCCGATAAAGTTGTGCCTGGTTTAATGGCCGTAGGTGAGGCTGCTTGTGTGTCTGTGCATGGCGCTAATCGTCTGGGCTCAAACTCATTGTTGGATTTAGTGGTATTTGGACGTTCTGCTGCTATTCGTTGCGCGGAATTAATTAAGCCTGGAACTGCTCAAAAGCCACTGGCTAAAACTGCTTGTGATAAAGCTTTGGCACGTTTTGATAAAATTCGCCATGCTAAAGGTTCGCTCAGTACTTCTGAGATACGCTTGGCGATGCAAAAAACCATGCAAACCAAAGCGGCGGTATTTCGAACTCAAGCTACGCTAGATGAAGGTGTTGCTGCTATGGCAGATATTACTCGCTCCTTTGCTGAGGTAGGTGTTAAAGATCAGTCACTCATCTGGAATACTGAGTTGGTAGAAACTTTAGAGCTTGATAATTTACTGAGTCAAGCTCGTGTTGCTATTAATGCTGCGGGTAATCGTCAGGAAAGTCGTGGTGGGCATGCCAGAGAGGACTATCCTGATCGAGATGACACACACTGGCTCAAACATACCTTGACTTGGCTGGTTGATGATAAAGTCAGTATTGATTATCGTCCGGTACATTTATATACCTTAACAGATGAAGTTGACTTTATTCCCCCTAAAGAGAGAGTTTACTAATGGCCGAGTTTACTTTACCTAAAAATTCACAACTCATTGCAGGAAAATCTTATGCGGCGCCTACGGGTGCTACTAATGTTCGACGATTTGAGGTTTATCGTTGGGATCCTGATTCCGGTGAAAATCCACGTATTGATAGTTACGAATTAGATATGGATGATTGCGGCCCTATGGTGCTCGATGCCATTCTTAAAATTAAAAATGATGTTGACACTACCTTAACTTTTAGGCGTTCATGTCGAGAGGGGGTTTGTGGTTCATGTGCCATGACGGTCAATGGTAAAAATACTTTGGCTTGCACTAAAGCCATAGATTCATATTCTGGTAGTATTAAGATTTTTCCTCTACCGCATATGCAGGTTGTTAAAGATTTAGTTGCAGATATGACGCATTTTTATGCGCAATATGCTTCTATTCAACCTTGGATAGCTACTCAAACGCCTGCGCCCGCCGATAGAGAGCGCTTGCAAAGTAAAGAGGATCGGGAAAAGTTAGATGGATTGTATGAATGTGTGCTCTGCGCCTGTTGCTCAACCAGTTGTCCTAGTTATTGGTGGAATAGTGAACGTTATTTAGGGCCGGCAGTATTGTTACAAGCCTATCGTTGGTTAGTTGATAGTCGAGATGAAAATACCGGTGCTCGGCTAGATGACTTAGAAGATCCTTTTAAGCTCTATCGCTGCCATACCATTATGAATTGCACCGATACTTGTCCCAAAGGCTTGAATCCTGCCAAAGCTATCGCTGAAACTAAAAAACTTTTAGTGCAAAGAAAATTGGGTTAATGGTTAATCTTGCTAAGCTGCAATGGCAATGTCGGCGTGGTACTCAAGAGTTAGATTTGCTGTTACAACGTTACTTAGAAACTCAATTTATGCAGGCTGATAAAGAAGAGCAAGCTTGTTTTGTTGACTTGCTAGCTCTTGAAGATGATGTGTTAATAAGCCTATTATTTAATGCTGATGTCGTAACTTCAAAAACTAAGCAGGAGTTACTTGGAAAGATTAGAAGTTAGGGCTTTTGTTACCTAAACTTAATGCAATCGCAGTAGATTTAGGCTAGCAACTTAAAGAGGGATTAAGGTTTTATTTTATAGTCCCACACTGCCCAGTTAAGTTTTTGTAGCGTGGATAAGCGCCAGAAACTGTTTTATTCCCCCTCTTTAGCCATAGGTAACTACACAAATAATTGTTAGCATTCCCACGCGCGAACGATAACATTGTGGTAAAGATCGTAGGGGCGTATTGCATACGCCCTTATAAAATAAGCTCTATAACATTGGACTTT
>QVQD01000193.1 GCA_003584875.1 Methylococcales bacterium | reverse complement strand
TCTTACAAACGGTTGAGGTTAAAGTCCTTGATAGTTTGGTCGGAGCAGAGGCTCAAGTTGCCTTTGATAAAATGTCGGCAAGCGCTGAGCCTGCTGGTCAAGAGGCTTTTGATAGCTTACAACAAGCGCATTTAAATGCGCTAAACCGTGAGGAAGAACGCGGTAGTCGTTCTTTTACTGCACGACGTAAAGCCATTGAGTCTGTTGGTTTACCCGAAGTGCGGCAATATCGACTAGCAAAATGCGCTATTGAAGAAAAGGAGTGGTATAAAGAGTTAAAGGCTGCCAAACAAATTGTCCCTGAACTTAGGCCACTATTGATATTGCACCTTGGAAAGGGCTTGGTTTAATGGCTACTTGGCGAGATGTCATTCTAAAAGACTTTGTACCTAATGTTAGTAAACTTACCTTGGTGGCTGATCCCGATGGTTTGCTGACTGAAGAAAAATTAGTGATAGAGTTATCTCAACGAGGGTTTGAGTTACTTGAGTTTACTGATCCGGTCGAGTTCCGTTATGTGTATGAGTTAAATTACAGATCTATATGGGATAAAGGTGAAAATACTGATTTAGTCATTATTCTTCGTTTGCAAAATAACGAACTAGCTTCATTACCTTATGATTTGCTTCACATGGGTAGAAAATTAGCCTTTGATTTAGGTGCTTTGTTTCCTAATTTAAGTTATCCAGTACTAGAACAATTTGATCGGGGCTTGTTGGATGTGTTGTTCGAGGCGCAGACACAATTCACTCCAGCACGTCTGGGCGATAAAGCCACTAAAGATTTTATGCTAAAGCATGTCTTTAATATTGAAACAGATTTACTGACCACTGAAGTTGCGCTCTTAAGAACTTTATTGCGTCTTCATTATAATAAACTTCAATTACCGATACTTCTAACAGAGCGCTTGATTCAAGTGCTTAAAGAATACACTTGTTTTAAAAATTGGCCCTTAGAGGATGTTGTCCCAGAGGCCAGCGCTTTCTTTGCTTTTTTACAAGAACGTTGGCCAATCTTTTTAATGCATTTTAGTCAAGATAATGCTGTGTCTGAAAGAGCGCTTAGCACACAGCTAATTTATCAAGGCCCGACTTTTTTACCTTTTGACCATGAGGATATTAGAGTCTATATCGATAATTTGTTTGTTGAAGGTAAGTTGTCACCGGTACTTGCGCCAAAATCGTTTAACCAATCAGCTTTATGGTTAAAAAGTGGGTTGCTTGACTCGGGGCCAGAAGAAGAAAAAGTTCGACTTACCCGCTTATTTCAATATCTGGAAGAAGTTATACCTACTATCACTTGTAGACATTCTGCTTGGCTTGATTTTGCACAGAAATATGCTGAATTAGCGGCTCAGGTTCATTGTGGTGAGGATGCAGAGGCTAAAGCGAGGTTAAAACAACTCAGCTTAGGTAGCAATGTCATCTTCGCACAGTGGTTAAAGACAAATTATGCGGGTCTTATTAATTTGCCACCCTCTACGCCTGCAATGTTACATCATGTGCCTAGGCATTTAGCTCGTGAATTTGAATTAAACAAAGCCAAAAAAATCGCTTTAGTGGTGGTTGATGGTTTAGCACTGGATCAATGGGTGACGCTCCGACCATTTATACAAGAACAAGTGTCTCATCTTGCTATAAAAGAGTCCGTTACGTTTGCTTGGATTCCAACACTTACTAGCGTATCACGGCAAACTGCATTTTCAGGAAAGATACCGCGTAATTTTCCTTTATCGATTAATACAACAAATAATGAAGCTAAGTTGTGGAGGCAATTCTGGGAAGATTTTGGGTTTTCTCGTTTAGATATTGCTTATCAACGTGGCTTGGGCGATGGAGTTGTGGAAAGTGTGTTAGACGCAAATTTAAATCCCAGCAAGACAAAAGTAGTGGGTTTAGTCGTCGATAAGGTCGACAAAATAATGCACGGTATGCAGTTGGGTTCAGCAGGGATGCATAATCAAATTAAACAATGGTCACAAGCAGGCTATCTAAGTAGCTTGCTTAATTATTTATTGGAACACGGTTATCAAGTTTGGTTGACGTCTGATCACGGCAATATTGAATGTGAAGGCAGAGGCCGACCTTCTGAAGGAGTGATAGCCGAATTAAAAGGCGAGAGGGTTAGAGTCTATCCTACTTTTGAACTTAGAGCGCAGGCAGCGGCTGCATTAGATTTTGCACAAGAATGGGAGCCCATTGGTTTGCCACCACAATATTATCCCCTTATTGCGGGCGGTCATGAGGCGTTTATAAATCCAAGTGAAAAAATAGTGGGTCATGGCGGCATTGCTTTTGAAGAAGTCTTGGTGCCTTTAATAAAGTTTGAAAGGAAATTACATTGTTGAGCAAACGACATCAAAAATTAGGTATTAAACAAACTGTTCAAAGACATTGGATGGATCGGGTTGTACAAATGTTATTGGCGGGCATGTCTGAAAAAGAAATTCGTGTGGATTTGAATGACTATCTAAGTACCCAGAAACAAAGTGGGGGCATCGGAGAGCGGGGTAAAGATACTTATGGAATGGCTATCTCTCTCCTTGCGTGTTGGTTTGCGCCAGATAAAGAGTTAATTCAGTTTCGTGATGACGCGTTAAGCCTCGCCAGAGAGTCACTGACTTCTGAATGGTTGCCACTGCATTGGGCGGTTATTTCTGCTGCGTATCCTTTTTGGTTTAATGTAGCTAAACAAACCGGGCGTTTATTTAATCTTCAAGAGCAAATTACACAAGCCCAGGTTTTTAATCGTTTAAAAGAACAATATGGTGACAGAGAGACTGTTGCACGTAATGCAAGATATACCGTACGGTCTTTTATCGCTTGGGAAGTTTTGAAAGATTCTTCCTCAAAAGGCTGTTATGAACAGGCTTCGCCTCAAATTATTTATGATCCCGCTGTAGCCATTTTACTTCTTGAGGCAGGATTACATGCAGAACCCGAGGGTAAGAGTGCACTAAAGGTTTTATTAACGAATCCCGCTTTATTTCCTTTTCAATTACCCATAATGACGGGTGATTTTATTGCCAACAACAATGGAAGAATTAAAGTAGTTCGCTATGGTATGGATGATGAGTTATTGGAGATAGTATAAGAGTAATTTGGTTTTTAACCATATCGATTCCGTATTGTTGTCTTTTAAAACTAAAGTGATGTCTGCTTAGCATTATAATGCCTCATCAACGAAATTCAGGATAGACGCACAATGGGACTTATCAAAAAGCTCGCATCACAAACAGCTATTTATGGCCTTAGTAGTATTTTTGGCCGTTTTCTTAATTATCTGTTGGTGCCGCTGTATACCTACTATTTTTCAGCAGCTGAATACGGTGTGGTATCAGAGTTTTATGCTTATGCTGGCTTCTTTTCGGTGTTGTTATTATTCGGCTTTGAGACGGGCTATTTTCGTTTTCGTGATAAAGAACAGAGTGGCCAAGATTTTGCCTATTCGACCGCGCTTATTTTTGTCGTACTTGTTAATTTAGGTTTTTTTCTGGGTATCTGTTTGATTAATGCCAAGCTTTCAGCGGCATTAAATTATTCTACTCATCCAGAATATGTCTTGTGCTTTAGTTTAATCTTGGTTTTAGATGCCATATCAGCCATCCCTTTTGCTCGCTTACGTGCGGAAAATAAGGCTTTTCGTTTTGCCAGCATTAAGGTCATCGAAATACTTGTCACCATTTTTTTGAGTCTGTTTTTTATTATTTATTGCCCCAAGCTTTATGCAGAGCATAGTGCGGTTTGGTTGTCGGCTATTTATGATCCAAGTATCGGTGTCGGCTATATTTTTATCGCTAATTTAATAGCCAGTATTGTTAAGTTTTTTCTGCTTTTACCTCAATTGAAAGGCTGGGCGTGGGGATTTGATCAGGCTTTATTTGCTCGCATGATTCGTTATTCTGCGCCCATGGTCGTTATCGGCTTTGCTGGCATTATTAATGAAATGTTAGATCGTGCTCTATTAAAGTATCTATTGCCGTATGATTTTCAGACCAATATGAAGATGCTGGGCATTTATAGTGCTTGTTATAAGTTATCGATTTTGATGACGCTATTTATTCAGGCCTTTCGTTATGCCGCTGAACCTTTCTTTTTTGCTTATGCCGATAAAAGCGATGCACGTAGTGTTTATGCAAAAGTCTTAAAGTTTTTTGTGATCTTTTGTGTGTTTATCTTTTTGTTGGTGACTTTATTTATCGATTACTTTAAGTACTTTCTGGGTGATGAGTTCCGTGCGGGTCTTGAGGTCGTGCCTATCTTATTAATGGCCAATTTATGTTTGGGTATTTATGTTAATTTGTCGATTTGGTACAAGTTGACTGATAAAACCTTAATGGGGGCTGGTGTGTCGCTAGCGGGTGCTTTACTGACTATCGTGCTCAATGTGGTTTGGATACCGTTATGGGGTTATGTGGGCTCTGCATGGGCAACTTTGGCTTGTTATGCCGCTATGATGATAGTGTCTTATGCTTTAGGGCAGAAATATTATTATGTGGCTTATCCCATTAAACGGATATTTGCTTATATGGCTTTGGGTGTGTTGCTTTATATTGCAAAAGTGCAGTTGCCTATTATTGTTGATTTCCCTTCGTGGTTATTGCCCTTGGAGTTGTTAACCTTATATATATTAGTGTTTTTATTATTTGAAAAGCCATGGTCGTCCACTATCAATAGCCGTTAAAAACACTGTTTTTGGGTTAACAATTCGTTGCTATCAAGGCGGGCTCAGACTCTAATTTAATAGAATTTTATTTAAAAAATTGAACTTATTGCAATGTGCCATAAGTTCAATTTTTACGGTATTAATGGGCGTAAAAATAGGCTTTAAATTGATGTAAAGGCGGGAACGAGTCCACGCAATCAGCAATTGGCTTAAGTCTAGTGAGTCAGTTTTTGTTCTATTGAAATTTATAATCACTGTCTAGCTTTTTCTTTAAATCGAAATGCAGACAACGTAGCTTAATTTTTACTGGATGAACATTTTAAAAAATAGTTTTGACATGTACTAATGTCTCATGATAAAAATTGCCCCGTTGTTTTAAAAAATTACGACAACCTGTTCAAGAAAAGTTTATGTTGAACAGCCCTCTTGAGGAGAGGGAATAATAAATATTAATAACTTACTGAGGATTTTAAAATGGCTGAAGAACAAGAAAAAGACAATACATGGGCAATCGTTGGTGTTTCTATCGCTGCAATCGTACTTTTAGTTGTTTTGTTGAAAAAAGATGAAACTAAGCATTTAGAAAGCGGTGCAGTTGCGTCTTTACAAAAAGAAACATTCAATAATATCGAAAAAAGAAAAACCTCTAATAACAGCTCTGCTGAAGCAATGTCAGGTAAGTAATTTAAGTAATTGCAGTAACCCCCGTGAGGCATGGCCGACGGGGGTGTTTTACCTAAGCTCAAACTTCGAAATAATCCCTCTGCAGTTTCAGAATAAATCCTAAAACCTCCAAGCCTCAACATCACTCTGCTAAGCCTTTTTTAATGGCGATGCAACACTCATAAAGTGTTAGTGCACTTTATAAAAAAAATTAATCATTGCAAAAGTTTTTCAGTTATTTTTTGGAGCTGATAATGCTGTTATTCATAAATGCAGAGCAAAGGAAAAAGGGCTGCGTTGATGTAAACAGTATGCTGGGTACTTAGGTTTTATTTTACTGATTAAGCTCGCAATAAATACCTCTATAGGATGTGCTGAACGATAGTAAAACGCATTATTCCAGATGAAGCAATGCGCTTCACTTCACTATTGAAAAAGATAGTTTATTAGTCTGAGCTCTATCTGACTAACGCTACAGCGTTATCTGACTACCGCTACAGCGTTTTATTTAAACTTTATATAGATAGTTATGCGGGCTAGGAGGTTGTTCATAGGTAAGGCATGGAGAGCGCTTAACTCAGTGAAAACTTATGAGATGATTAGAAACAGTAGTTATTATTCTGTTGATAAATCAAGCATTAATCGATACACAAGACGCTAGTCCAATTACCTTAATTTTTAAGGTAATTGGACTAGCGTCTTGCTGCCGGTGCTTAGCATTACGACGATATTGTTTTTTATCAGCAAAGATTTGTGCTTTATTAAACTGACCTGCGAACTTGGCTACGGGGTTTTGTATAGCAATACAATCTATTTTGTTTGGATTACTACGTTTTTTCATGGTTTACCTCTTATAATAGTCGAAAGCCCATCAAAAGGTTGGGCGCAAATAGTCTACTACTTAGAGTGAAAAAAGCTTGTGAAATTTAAAAAAGATTTTGACGTAATTGTGGTGGGTGGCGGTCATGCAGGAACTGAAGCAGCACTGGCCTCTGCGCGTAGTGGCGCCAACACATTATTGTTAACGCAAAATATCGAAACCTTAGGGCAAATGAGCTGTAATCCAGCCATTGGTGGAATAGGTAAAGGTCATTTGGTTAAAGAGATTGATGCCTTAGGCGGAATTATGGCAAAAGCCATTGATCTGGGTGGTATACAGTTTCGTACCTTAAATGCTAGTAAAGGGCCTGCGGTTAGAGCGACTCGCGCTCAAGCTGATCGCTTATTGTATAAGCAAGCTGTTAGATATGCGTTAGAAAATCAAGCTAATTTAGCCTTGTTTCAGCAGACGGTAGCAGATTTAATTGTCGAAGGTAATAAAGTATGCGGCGTTAAAACCCAGATGGGTTTAAGTTTTATGGCTAAAGCCGTCGTCTTAACCACTGGAACTTTTTTGGGCGGTAAGATCCATATCGGCTTAGAGAATTATAGTGGCGGTAGAGCAGGTGATCCTGCTTCGATTGCTTTAGCGGATCGCTTACGTGAATTACCTTTTCGCATTGATCGTTTAAAAACCGGAACCCCTCCGCGTATTGACGGTAGAACCATAGACTTTAGTAAATTAGAAGAACAGCATGGCGATGATCCTGTGCCGGTGTTTTCATTTATGGGGAGACGCGAACAGCATCCGCGACAAATCCCTTGTCACATTACCCGTACCAACAGCAAAACGCATGATATTATCCGCGCAGGTTTAGATCGATCTCCCTTATATTCAGGGGTGATTGAAGGTATAGGGCCGCGTTACTGTCCATCAATTGAAGATAAGATTGTTCGTTTTGCTGATAGGGATACCCATCAGATTTTTGTAGAGCCAGAAGGTTTGGATACTCATGAAATCTATCCTAATGGCATTTCTACCAGCTTGCCGTTTGATGTGCAGTATGAATTTGTGCGCTCAATGCTAGGTTTTGAAAATGCTGAAATCGTTCGCCCTGGTTATGCCATTGAGTATGATTTCTTTGATCCTAGAGATTTAAAAATGTCTCTGGAAACTAAGCACATGGATGCTTTGTTTTTTGCGGGACAAGTTAATGGCACGACAGGGTATGAAGAAGCGGCTGCGCAGGGCTTGATTGCGGGGCTAAATGCAGCACGATTGACACAAGGCTTGGAAAGCTGGTGCCCAAGGCGTGATCAGGCCTATATTGGCGTGATGATTGATGATCTCATTACTCGTGGGACTCAAGAGCCTTATCGCATGTTTACTAGTCGTGCAGAATATCGTTTATTATTACGTGAAGATAATGCTGATTTACGTTTAACTGAAAAAGGCCGTGAATTAGGCTTAGTTGATGATGAGCGTTGGCAAGCATTTGAAACTAAACGCAATGCCATCGCTACTTTACAGGATGATTTGAAAAAGCAATGGGTTAGAGCTGAATCGGATCAGGCTCTTCAAGTTGAAGAAATTTGGGGTAAACCGCTGCTTAAAGAAGCTAACTTAATGGAATTGTTGCGTAGACCTGAAGTTGATATACAACGATTATTGGGCTTTTATGAGGGAGATATGATTGCCGAGCAAGTCGGTGAGCAAGTCGAAATTCAAGCTAAATATGAGGGTTATATTGTCAGACAACAAACTGAAATTGATAAAGCTTTGCGTCATGATCATTTGCGACTACCTGATAGCTTGGATTACTCTGGTGTTCCAGGCTTGTCAAATGAGGTCAGTCAAAAACTCAAGGCGCAGCGACCTGAGACCTTAGGTCAGGCCTCACGAATCCCAGGTATGACACCTGCTGCGATTTCCCTATTATTGGTTTATTTAAAGAAGAAAAGTGCCTAATGGATGATTGTCGAAAAATACTGGTCTCTGGTTTAGAAGCATTAAATCAGGAATTGACTGAACATCAGATAGAGCAATTACTGACTTATATTGCCTTGATTGAAAAGTGGAATAAATCTTACAATCTGACTTCTATACGTGACAAAGTATCAATGGTGCCTATGCACTTATTAGATAGCTTGGCGATAGTGCCTTTTATTACAGGGAAGCGAGTCATTGATATAGGCACTGGTGCGGGTTTACCCGGTATCGTCTTAGCGGTTTGTTTTCCTGATATTGAGTTTGTATTATTAGATAGTAATGCCAAGAAAACCCGCTTCGTACAACAAGCTATTTTGGAGTTAAAGCTGAAAAATGTCAGTATATGTCATAATCGGGTAGAGCTTTATCGCCCTGAGCATAACTTTGATATAGCGATTACGCGTGCCTTTGCTAGCTTAGAAGATATTATGCGTTTAACGACTCATTTGCTTAATAACGAGGGCGTGCTACTAGCAATGAAGGGGCAGATTCCTGATGTATCTATGTTGGAGGTTGCAAAAACAGAGCTTTATCCGCTTAGTGTTCCTGGCATAGAAGGCGAAAGATGCTTGGTTAAAATACACTTAAATAATGTAGCTGAGGTGAGTTAGTGGGAAAAATAATTGCCGTAACCAATCAAAAGGGCGGGGTGGGTAAAACTACAACGTCTGTTAATTTGGCCGCTACTTTGGCTGCTGCCAAGTGCAGAGTGTTGTTAATTGATCTTGATGCCCAAGGTAATGCCGCGATGGGTTGTGGTATTGATAAGCAGGAGGTTGAGTTTTCTAGTTATGATTTGTTGATGGAGGATGTACCTGCTGCACAAGCTGTCGTTCATTTGCCAACTATTGGTTTTTCTGTAATATCAGGTAATTCTGATTTAACAGCCGCCGAAGTTAAATTAATTCATGCAGATCGTAAAGAGCAAAGATTGGCTGATGCCTTGATGCCTATTAAATCAGACTATGATTACATTCTGATCGATTGTCCTCCATCACTCAATATGCTGACTTTGAACGCCATGGTGGCTGCGGATAGTTTATTGATTCCAATGCAATGCGAATACTACGCTTTAGAAGGGCTTTCGGCTTTAATGAGCACCTTGCAAAATATTCAAAGTTCTGTGAATCCAGATTTGCATTTGGAAGGTATTTTAAGAACTATGTATGATGATAGAAATCGATTAACAAAAGATGTGTCTGAGCAATTGATTCGCTATTTTGGTGATAAAGTCTTTAGAACTTGCATACCTAGAAATGTTCGTTTAGCCGAAGCTCCCAGTTATGGCTTACCAGTAATTAGTTATGATAAGTCTTCTCGTGGCTCATTAGCTTATATTGCTTTAGCTAATGAAATGATAGAAAGAAATAAATTATGAGTTTTAAGAATCGTGGCTTAGGGCGTGGCCTTGAGGCGCTCTTGGTTGATGTGTCAACTAATGAAGGAAAGCCTGAAGAGGTAAAGGTTGATCGCCCAAATGGGACGTTGAATGATGCTAAGCGGGTTGATGATTTAGTTGAGCCAGTTGAATTGGCTAATCACCAAGAATGTGCTGCTATTTTGGCAGAGGCTCTGGTTTTAAAAGAATTGATATATGAGATTGAGCAACAGCTTCGTGATTTTTGAAAACTGAACAATTTGTTCTAAAAACTGAAACCCAATAACTTGATAATCATGGCGCTGCAGCATCTTTGTCTAGCGAATGAGCATACATAAAGAGAAAAAATGTCTTTAAATAAACGTGGTTTAGGTCGTGGTCTTGATGCTTTATTAGGTGATGCGACTGTTAAAGAAGAAAAACATCAGTTACATCTGTTGCCGATAGAATATTTACAGCGAGGTAAATATCAGCCGCGCCAAGATATTAATCCAGAAAAGCTACAAGAGCTCGCCGATTCTATTAAGGCGCAGGGTATTATTCAACCCATTATTGTCCGTCAGCTTGCTTATGAGAAATATGAAATAATTGCCGGTGAAAGGCGTTGGCGGGCTGCTCAATTAGCTGGTTTGACGCAAGTACCGATAGTCGTTAAGGAAATGGATGATCGCTCGGCCATGGCTGTTGCTTTGATTGAAAATATCCAGCGAGAGGATCTTAATCCCTTGGAAGAGGCTGAGGCATTAAAAAGATTGCTAGAAGAGTTTGAGATGACGCATCAGCATATTGCCGATGCTGTAGGTAAATCTCGAACCACAGTCACAAATTTACTGCGCTTAATTGAATTGCATCCTGAAGTAAAAAAATTACTAGTCAATGGTCAGTTGGAAATGGGGCATGCGCGGGCATTATTATCATTAGATGGAGCTAAGCAAGTCGCTGCCGCTCATAGAGTTGTTAAAGAGGGCTTAACAGTAAGGGCAACGGAACGCTTGGTTAAAGATTTGCATTCCGAGCCTAAAATTCAAAAGATTAAAGTCGTTGATAAAGATACTCTGCGATTACAAGAAAGCCTAACTGCTAGTTTAGGTGCAAAGGTTGTTATAGATCATAAAGAAAACGGTTCGGGAAAATTAGTTATCACATATACCAGTCTGGATGAGTTGGATGGCATTATTAGTCAATTTAAAACCTACGAAAGCTAGTTGAAACTGTGTAAGTATTCTTTTTATTTTTCCCTCTTTAGCCATAGGTATCTACAAAAGTAATGATCTACAGGGTGAGCAAAATAAGGACTGACTGGATTTCAAATTGAGCCATTTGGAGGGGGCGACAGATTCGCCCGGTACCTTCTTATAATGAAACGTGGCGAATGAATTCGCCACTACAAGATAAGCTAGCAATCTAGTTGCTTTTAATGGCGGCTGCGTAACTGATTTCCCTGGTATGTAAGTGTTTTAAACTGCGTTTAAGTGTTCGTGATCATAAAGGCGTGTTTTTTTCCAGCCAGCGAATTTATCATCATAAAATTGTATATCGTTATCGATAGAGAATTCATAGCAGCTTCTAAATAATTTTGCAGTACGGAAGGCATGTAATTCATCATCCGCCGTAACTTTATCGACATTGCCCACTTGGAATGTTTTATTTCTAGATTTGCCGTTACAGACCCAAAAGACGGTATAGCAAAGATAGTTTTTGTCTTTCCTGTGGTCGTATTTAATGGTTCTTGATACGCCAGTAACGCCTGTGGTGGTTTTGTTTTTAGGCGGTTTGAGAAAGCGGGTTTTGCTGCCCTTTAAAACGACTAGCATTTGGTCTCGCCAAGTGATTGCCGCATTTAGTGACTTTCCTTTGTTGCCCCATAACTTATGTGAAAAATAACGGCTTGTTTCTTTACCGCGCCTTACTATGCGCACCTGATAACCAAAAACATCTGGTTCGGTGATATGTTTGTTTTTTGCCATATAAATAATCCCCCTCGACAAGAATTATAGCATTGATTTAACAGCAAGGTTACGTCGCCAGAGCTTATAGTAACATCTAAAAAAATACCTCACCGCTTTTATTTGGGACCCGTTTGTAGTTATTGTAATCCCATGACTACAAATTATGGCAAATGTTTAAATAAAAGCAAGTTAAAAATAACAATACTAGACAATTCCCCACTATTTCGGTGTAGAATACACAACGAAACCACGGAAAGTGGTGGTGAGTGAAGTTCTAACCTTTTGCTTTTTAAATATTTTTGGAGACAATTAATGAGCGTTTTAGTCGGTAAACAAGCACCTGATTTTACAGTTCCTGCAGTACTTGGCGATGGTCAAATAGTCGATTCATTCAGTTTTTCGAAAGCGACTGAAGGCAAATATGCTGTTGTTTTTTTCTACCCATTAGATTTTACTTTCGTATGTCCAAGTGAACTAATTGCCTTAGATCATCGTGTTGATGACTTTAAAAGCCGTGGTGTTGAAGTTATTGCTGTTTCTATAGATTCACATTTTACACACAATGCATGGCGTAATACTCCTGTTAATCAAGGCGGTATTGGTCCTGTTCGTTACACCATGGCAGCTGATTTAACACATGCTATCGTTAAAGATTATGATGTTGAAGCTGATGGTGGCGTCGCTTATCGTGGTACTTTCTTGATTGATCGCAGTGGTGTTGTGCGTCACCAAGTGGTTAATGATTTACCATTAGGTCGTAACATGGATGAATTACTTCGTGTGGTTGATGCTTTACAATTCCACGAAGAGCATGGTGAAGTATGTCCAGCTGGTTGGACTAAAGGTGATGCGGGTATGAACGCAAGCCCTGCGGGCGTTGCTGAATACCTAGATAAGAATGCCGATAAATTGTAATTAAGTTTAGACTTAAGGTTCAGGGTTTTTAATTAAATTCCTGAACCTTTTAGTCTTTTCGTTTAGGGTGCTTTATCTGAAGAGGCATCAGAAATCAGTTTCTTCCTGATGAAAAAAGCCGCCACGATAGCACAAAGTGCCGGTATTTGAACGAGTAAAAAAGTCATGGTTGCGCTTTTTGCAACGAGTCCTGCCAAAGCAGTAACGACTGTTAATTTAATGGCCCACCAAGTAATCCAATAACCTACTAATCCTATAATAGCCCATTTGTAAGGCTGTTCACCTTGGCTCTTTGCCGATAAAAAAAACCAAACCAGTACTGCAATACCGGCAAGTTTAGCTAAAAACAACATGTTCACCCCCTTGTTTATTATTATCTCGTTATACAATAGTCTTGATTTAGGCTAGTACATACTAGTCTTAGTGCAGCATGATATTCCATAATAGCTAATCATTACAGTATTTAACAACAGGAAAGCAGAGTGCTAATGCCCGTTAAAATTATTTTGTCCGTCATTGCTGCTTTGTTATTGTTGACAGTGATTACTATCTTTACAGTTTATTTTTTGATTGATCCGAATAATTACAAGCCAGAGATTGTCGCTGCAGTTAAGCAAAAAACCGGTAGAGAATTGAATTTAATCGGTGACTTAAAGCTATCGGTGTTGCCTTGGTTAGGTATTTCAACAGGCTCCATGACTTTGAGTAATAAGGCTGGTTTTCAAGATCAAAGCTTTGTAACTTTAGATGCCAGCGATATTAAACTTAATTTATTACCATTGCTAAGCAAAAAAATTAATGTAGATCATATTGTTTTAAAAGGCTTGGTATTGAATCTTGAAAAGAATGCGCAAGGTGAAAATAATTGGGATAGTGTGCCGGCGGTTAATACAACAGCGCAAGCAGCATCGGCTATTAATAATAACGAGGAGCAGTTTGCAGTAAATAGCTTAGCAGTATTAGCTGTGGGTGGAATAGCCATAGAAAATGCACAAATAAACTGGCGTGATCAAGCAACAGGTAAGCCACTATTATTTAAAGACATTAATTTAAAGATCGACAGCTTTGCTTTTGATAAGCCAGTAGCACTCAATCTATCAGGCTTATTTATAAAGCCTGATAGCGGTTATAAAGCGGCTATACAATTGAGTTCTCAGTTTATCGTGTCTGAAAAGTTAGATACTTTCGTATTTAACAATAGTGAGCTACAAGCAACTGTAAACATTGAAAATACAGCAAAACCTATAGTGGCGACACTTGCTGTAGCTAATATGTTGCTGGATAAGCCGGCACAAAGCCTTAAAACTTCTGGTGTAAAGCTTGTTGCCGACGATATGGTGATCAGCGCTGATTTAACAGGAGTTTATCTTGATGATCATTATGCTCTTCAAGGCCCAGTAATAATGTCGAACTTCAATCTTAGAGAGCTTATGGCGAGGCTAGGCATTAAGATAGCTGATTTATCAGATAAACAGGCTTTAACAGAGTCTTCAGTATATTTTAATGTATCTGCTTCGGAAAATAGCCTTGATTTACAAGATATAAGCGTAAGCATCGATAATACTCAAATAAACGGCTCAGCACGGTTACTGAGTTTTGTTGAGCCTACTGTAGCTATTATCTTAATAGCGGATCATCTTGATGTTGATCGCTATCTACCCTCTGCTAAAAACCATGTGGCTAGTAAGTGGTTGAGCCCAGAAGCTGCTATGGCATTGGCAACTTTTAGCATCCCGACAGATTTATTAAGTCGGTTAGCTATTGATGGCCAATTAAGTGTGGCTAGTCTTAAGCTTAATGGCCTGACATTAAATGACTATCAGTTAAACTTGAATGCAAGTAAGGGTCTGATTAGGGCACAGCAATCAGCTAAGGGTTTCTATCAAGGTGCTTATAGCGGCAATCTGAGTGTAGATATGCTTAACGCCAAATCCCTACTCGCCTTGGATGAAAAAATAACGCGTGTTAATGTTGAGTCCTTACTTAAAGACAGTAAAACTAAGTTTCAAATGACAGGTATAGTTGATGGCTCATGGCAGTTAAAGGGTCTGGGGCAATCTATCGATGAGCTAAAGTCATCCGTGACGGGCGATATACATTTTTTATTTAAAGACACTGAAATCAAAAGCTTTAATTTACAAGCGATGCTGGATCGTGCTCATGTCAGTACTGATGCGATAGATTCCGCTCATGTGAATCATGATTTAACACGGTTTTCTAGTCTTTCTGGCAATTCAGTACTGGCTAATGGCATTATCCATACTAATGATTTAGTCGCAACGACCGCTACCCTGCATATTAAGGGCAAGGGTAGTGTTGACCTTAATACCGAACAATTGGATTATAAATTACAGGCTCAGCTTATCAAGGCGGCGGCCACTGCTACTAGCGCAGAGCAGTTTTATGATACGCCCATCTCAATGGCTGTTACCGGTAGCTTAAGCCAGCCTAATTATGCGTTAGATGTTTCGGCGTTATTAACAGAAAAGAACAAAGCCAAAATAGCGGACTTTGTTGATAAGAATAAAGACAAAATAGACGGTATCGTCAATAAGATTGATCAAAAAATAGGGCCGGGAGTCAGTAATTTATTAAAAGGTCTTTTTGGTAAGCACTGATTAATGAGACTGCGAACTTAAATCGAGACAGTTTGAGCGCAGACGAAAGGCTCAGGGCAAAAGATTTAGTCTAGGAGGTTAGCTAATTAAGGCGCGACAGATGCTAGGCTTAAGCCTTTGTCTTTTGTCTGCGCTTAGACGAGCCCTGTCTAAGCGTGAGCGTTTAAGCTAAACTGTCCCGATTTAAGTTGGTAGCCATTAATGATGAGTCCTTTATTATTCCAACAGCAGGTTCTTGCCTGGTTTGATGTTTATGGTCGTAAAGATTTGCCTTGGCAGCAGGCTATTTCACCCTATCGGGTTTGGTTGTCAGAGATCATGTTGCAACAAACGCAAGTCACCACGGTCATTCCTTATTTTAATGCCTTTATAGAGGAGTTTCCGACCATCGAGCACTTGGCCAAAGCGCCGTTAGATCAGGTCTTGCATCAATGGTCTGGTTTGGGTTATTACGCAAGAGGGCGCAATCTGCATAAAGCCGCGCAATTAATAGTCGGGCAGGGTTACTTTCCTGAAACTCTGGAGGAGTTAGTGGCATTGCCCGGCATAGGTATATCGACAGCAGGAGCTATTCTTAGTATCGTTTTCAAGAAAAGCGAACCTATTCTTGATGGCAATGTAAAAAGAGTGCTGGCGCGCTTTAAAGCAGTAAATGGTTGGCCTGGCAATAGCCAGGTTAATAAAGCCTTGTGGACATTGAGTGCCCAACTGACACCCAAGGTCCGAGTCGCTGATTATACCCAGGCTATGATGGATTTGGGGGCAACAATCTGTACACGAAGTAAACCTGCTTGTGATAGATGTCCTCTTGAAAGTCATTGTATAGCTAGGCAAAAGGGCATCGTATCTTTACTGCCTACGCCTAAACCTAGGAAGCAATTACCTGTTAAGTCATTAATTTTATTAATGCTAAGTAATCATCTTAATGAGGTCTATTTAGAAAAAAGACCCCCTGCGGGTATTTGGGGTGGCTTATGGAGTCTGCCAGAATTTGATGATATAGATGCGGCACATAACTGGTGTTTGGCTAAAAAGATTAGTGCTTACGATCCTCAGATGCTAGACGTTCAGCGCCATACCTTCTCACATTATCATTTAGATTACAAAACACTTTTGATGCGAACAGATAACCCTATAAATTTTGTGATGGAAGCAAATCAGGCGGTCTGGTATAACCCTAAGCAGAAAGATGCGCTGGGTTTGCCTGCGCCTATTAAATTATTATTGCAGCAACATATCGGAGATAACAACAATGGCTAGAATGGTTAATTGCGTAAAATTAGGTATAGAAGCAGAAGGGCTTGATGAAGCGCCTTTTCCTGGTGCTAAGGGCTTAGAGATTTTTGAAAATGTTTCTAAGCAAGCTTGGAAAGAATGGCTAGGTAAGCAAACAATGTTAATCAATGAAAATAAATTGGCCAGTTTTGACCCTAAAGCTAGAGAATTTTTAGCTATAGAGCGCACTAAGTTTTTATTTGAAGGCAATAGCGAAATGCCTGAGGGTTATGTGCCACCTAAGGTTTGATTTCTTAGGTCTAATTTGCAGCCTAAAATTTCAGTTTTTTACTGTGATATAAAAGACTGGGTAAGTTGTGCATGAATTAAGAAAAAGCGCAACTTAGTAGGTAAAGTTATGAAGGCTGAAGGCTGAGGAAAGGTCGTTACACTTTCTATTATCCCTCGTTGATAATGGAACGCCATTACGACTGACTATATTGAACCTTATACAAAATAAAAAGATTTATCTGAAGTTTAATGATGGCTAATATTGCTTTGGATGCTTTAAGGTTTGTTCGCCCACTAAAATTTAGGTATACCTAAAAATCAAGCTAGGGCTTTTTCCAAGGGCTTTTAAAGATTTTTATAGGTGGATTTTAAGCTTGCCACAAGCAAAGGTCTTGAAAAAGCTTGAGCACCTTTCTGACTCAATGTGAATTAGAGTGGGTAATCCTAGTGATTTCTTATGCAATAGATACAATATTTTATTGTAGGGGCGATAGATTCGCCCTGTATTTAATTTTTTAGTTTACTGGGCGAATCTTTCGCCCCTACAAGATCATGATCCACTAATCAAGGTTTGCTCATTATGTCGATTTTATTAGACCGCTACCCACTTTAATTTACATAGAGCCACCTTTCTTCGTTCATCCTTCGGAAATCTCAGGGTCAGCGGAAAAAGGTGGCAAGTTTGAGCAAATTTGCCCGTTGAAAATCACCTAGAGTCTTAGGATTCAGAAGAGGCTAGTTTTTTATCAGTTTCATAAACTAATAAGGGTTCTGATTGACCTAAAATTACACTTTCATCAACGACTACTTTACTGATGTTGTCTGCTGAGGGTATTTCATACATGGTGTTTAGTAAGACATTTTCGACGATAGTTCTTAGTCCTCGAGCGCCTGTCTTTCTTTCCATGGCTTTAGTGGCAATGGCTTTTAGTGAGTCTTCTCTGAACTCAAGTTCTGCACCTTCCATTTCAAACAAATGTTTATATTGTTTGATGAGGGCATTTTTAGGTTCGGTTAGGATTTTAATTAACGCGGCTTCATCGAGTTCTTCTAAGGTAGCGATAATTGGCAAGCGACCTACAAATTCTGGAATTAATCCGTATTTAATTAAATCTTCAGATTCGACTTCGGCAAAAAGTTGGCCAACGTTTTTGGATTCATCTTTGGTTTTAACATCTGCTGAAAAGCCAATACCACCTTTTTCTGAGCGAGCTTTGATAACACGATCTAAGCCAGCAAAGGCGCCACCTACTATAAATAGAATGTTGGCTGTATTAACTTGTAAAAACTCACCTTGTGGATGTTTGCGACCACCTTGTGGTGGTACCGATGCAATCGTGCCTTCGATAAGTTTCAATAAAGCTTGTTGTACGCCTTCGCCAGAAACATCACGAGTGATCGATGGATTGTCTGATTTTCTAGAAATCTTGTCGATCTCATCTATGTAAACAATGCCTGTTTCTGCTTTTTCTACATCGTAATCACATTTTTGTAGAATTTTTTGAATAATGTTTTCTACGTCTTCGCCGACATAACCGGCTTCTGTTAACGTAGTGGCATCGGCAATAGTAAAGGGCACATCTAGTAAGCGTGCTAAAGTTTCAGCCAATAATGTCTTGCCTGAGCCCGTTGGGCCTATCAGCAAGATATTACTTTTCGCCAGTTCAATAGCGTCTTTTTTAGATTTGTTACGTAAGCGTTTGTAATGATTGTAAACAGCAACTGCTAAAATCTTTTTGGCACGATCTTGTCCGATGACATAACCATCGAGCTCTTCTTTTATTTCTTTAGGCTTAGGTAATGAGTTGCCTGAAAAAGTCGATGTTTCGTCGTCTAATTCATCTTTCATAATGTCATTACAAAGCTCTACGCATTCATCACAAACGTAGACAGAAGGTCCAGCAATTAGCTTTCTTACTTCGTGTTGGCTTTTGCCACAAAATGAACAATAAAGTAACTTATCGTCATCTTTACCATTTTTATCATTACTCATTAATCAATCCTCTGAAATACTAAGTTCATAACGTAATTTTTTATGTAACTTAGCTTAGCCGAAATATCCGAACAATACCAATTCGTTATTAATCGGTAACGCTTGCTCTGTTTGCTAATACTTTATCAATAAGGCCATAGGTAACGGCATCATTAGCATTCATAAAGTTATCTCTATCGGTATCTTGCTGCACTTTTTCTAGTGGTTGACCAGTGTGGTGTGACATGATGTTATTTAATTTGTCTCTAATTGACAAAATTTCTTTAGCATGGATGTCAAAATCAGATGCTTGGCCTTGGAAGCCACCTAAAGGCTGATGAATCATCATTCTTGAGTTAGGTAGGCAATAACGTTTGTTTTTAGCGCCACCCGTTAAAAGTAATGCGCCCATACTTGCAGCTTGGCCGATACACAGCGTGCTGACATCAGGTTTAATAAACTGCATGGTGTCATAAATAGACATGCCTGCAGTCACTGAGCCACCTGGAGAGTTAATATATAAATGGATGTCTTTATCAGGGTTTTCAGATTCTAAAAAAAGTAACTGAGCTACGACTAAGTTAGCCATGTAGTCTTCTACTTGACCGACTAAGAAAATAACGCGTTCTTTTAAAAGCCTAGAGTAAATATCAAAAGAGCGTTCGCCTCGTGCGGTTTGCTCGATGACCATAGGGACTAAGCCCCCTGCAGCCTCTAAGGCTTTTGCTTGATTTGTTGCATAGTGATTGTACATAGCTAATCCTTATCTTGGCTCCATAACGTCACTGAATTTGATGGTTTCATCGGTTACTTTGGCTTGTGCGACTAACCATTCAATAACCTGATCTTCTAAAACCATTTGGCGAACATCGTCTAGTCTTTTTTCATCTGAATAATACCATCTAACGACATCATCAGGGCGTTCGTAACTTTTTGCCATGTTTTCGATGGTGGCAAGTACTTTACCATTATCGATTTCAATGCTATTTTTTTGTACGACTTCAGATAATATCAAGCCCAGCGCTACTCGACGTTTAGCTTGTTCTTCAAAAGCATCTCTAGGAATGTTAAGTTCTTCAATGTTTACTTTTTGTCTTTTAGCTTTTTCAACATAAGGTTTAAGTAGGTTTTCTACTTCACTATCGATAAGCGCATTAGGGATGGTTATTTGAATTTTTTCATAGATTTCATCCATTACTGCAAGTTTTAATTTGCCGCGCAGTGCTTGTTCGAGTTCTCTTTCCATGTTGTTTTTGATGTCGGCACGAAATGACTCCAGTGTTCCATCAGATATGCCGTAGGCAGAAATGAATTCTTCATTTATAGCGGGCAATACGGGTTCTTCGACTGAAACGACATCTACATTGAACTCGGCGACTTTGCCTGCGAGCTTTTCGTGGTTGTAGTCTTCAGGAAAAGTGACGGAGAAAACTTTATTGTCCCCAGCTTTAAGGCCCGTTAGATTGTCTTCAAATCCTGGGATCATCTTTTTTTCGCCGCAGATGACTTTAAAGTCTTCTATGCGGCCGTCGGTAAAGTTTTCGCCATCAGATTCGCCGGTAAAACCAATAGTGACGCGATCAAGGGTTTGTGATGCCCGATCAACAATCAACCAGTCTTGTTTTTGAGCTCTTAGCTTTTCAATCATTGCGTCTACGTCAGCATCAGCAACGGTAGCAGTGGGGCGAGTGACTTCAAGTTGATCAACGCCTGCTAGTGATATTTCAGGATAAACTTCAAATACAGCGGTGTATTGAAAGCCTTCATTATTTTCTACTTCTTCAATATAGGGGCGACCAGCAAGATTAATTTTTTGATCTTCTAAAGCTTCAGGGAAAGTGCTGTTGATAAGGTCGCCTAAAACTTCGTTACGAACTTGTTCACCATACATTTTTTTAACGACATGCGCAGGTACTTTTCCTGGACGAAATCCATCGACTTTGACTTCACGCGCTATAGTTTTAAAGCGCTGAGCTATTTTTTCCTGAACCAAAGCTTCAGGTACATTTACAGTCATTTTTCGGCTTAATTCTGATGTCGTTTCGACAGAAACTTGCATTCCTATACCTCTTATTAATTTGTAGAAGATTTTTTATGAGTGCCGTTGGTGGCTTGATAAAGCTGAAAGCAGAACGATGAGACGTAAAGCTTTATAGAATAGGGTGGTACGAATGGAGAGACTCGAACTCTCACAGAATAACCTACTGGAACCTAAATCCAGCGCGTCTACCAGTTTCGCCACATTCGCATTTTGTATGAACGAACTATTATAGTGATTAACGCGGATATTAACAAGTTCTAAATTATGTTTTTCTTCTTTATGCTTGATCAAGTAGCAATTGATACCTAGCATCTATCAAGGATTTGTCGTAAAGTTTTATGTTTTAGTACAGGCAAAAGACAAAAGGCTCAGGGCAAAAGATTAAGCCTAAGCGGCTTCAACTTAAGGTTTTTCGCCTTTAGCCTGTGCTTAAATGAGCGTTTGAGATAAGCTGTCCTGCCTTAGAATTGATAGCCTGATAATTTAACCTTTTTTAACATCTATGACTAAAAATAACATATCTAATCGAATAGTTGTACTTGATACTGAAACAACTGGACTTAACACCAAAGATGGTCATCGAATTATTGAAATTGGCTGTGTTGAATTAATAAATCGTCGCTTAACAGGAAGACGTTTCCATACTTATATTAATCCCGAGAGAAAAATAGATGAGGGTGCTATGGCTGTGCATGGCATCAGTAATGAGTTTTTAGATGATAAACCGCTCTTTAGGCAAATATTCGCTGAATTTATAGCTTTTATAGAAAATGCAGAATTAGTTATCCACAATGCGCCCTTTGATGTGGGTTTTATCAATAATGAGTTTTCGTTATTAGATAATTACACAAAAACGATAGCTGATTTCTGTCTTGTATTTGATTCGCTGGTATATGCTCGAAAAAAACATCCGGGTCAACGTAATAGCTTAGATGCGCTTTGTAAACGTTATGGCATTGATAATAGCCATAGAGAATTGCATGGCGCCTTATTGGATGCGGAAATCTTAGCAGAAGTATTTTTGTTAATGACTGGAGGGCAATCGTCGTTAATGGATGATGAGGTGTCTACTAACGCGGAGCTAGTTATCGCCAGTTCAACAGTTGTTCGAGCTAAAGCAAATCGCCCTGCACTTAAGATAGTTCGCTGTAATGAAGAGGAAATCTTGGCACATCAAAAGAGCTTGAGTAGTATTGAAAATTGCTTCTGGGGGTTATAGACGGGTAGGGTGGGCAATGCTTTTCTGCCCACCCAAACGGAGCGGGTGGTGGCGTTTTCGGCACATTAGCAGAGCCTATGCCGGAAACGCTTTATTCGCTTTCGCTCGTAAAGTCTTATTCCGGCCCACAAAAGAACCCTATATGGTTAGGTTATTGAGTTACCATTCCTTAATACCACGGCCATTTAGTTAAGGATTCGAAAACTGTAGGGGCGAATTTATTCGCCCCTACAAAAGCTTAACTTAATGGCCGTGATTCCTTAACACTTAGCACTTAAAGCGAATGACATAAAAAAGCCCCGATTGCCTTAAGGCAGTCGGGGCTTTTATTTTTAAAGCTAAGTGTCTAAAGCCATCTGGCTTTAAGACAGCATGATTACATCATGCCACCCATACCACCCATACCGCCCATGCCACCCATATCCGGCATGCCGCCGCCATGACCTTTGTCATCGCTAGGCGCATCAGCAATCATAACTTCAGTTGTCAGCATTAAGCCAGCAACAGAAGCCGCATTTTGTAATGCAGTACGCGTTACTTTAGCAGGATCTAAGATACCCATTTCAATCATGTCGCCATATTGGCCAGTTGCAGCATTGTAACCAAAGCTGCCAGAGCCTTTTTGTACTTCATTGAAAACTACTGAAGGCTCGTCGCCTGCGTTAGCTACAATTTGACGTAATGGTTCTTCCATTGCGCGACGTAAAATATTAACGCCAACTGTTTGGTCATGATTAATGCCTTCTAAGCCAACTAATGCTGATAAAGCGCGAACCAAGGCAGTACCACCACCAGCAACCACGCCTTCTTCAACCGCAGCGCGTGTTGAGTGCAATGCATCTTCAACGCGAGCTTTCTTTTCTTTCATTTCAATTTCAGTTGCAGCACCTACTTTGATAACAGCAACACCGCCAGCTAATTTAGCTAGACGTTCTTGAAGTTTTTCTTTGTCATAGTCAGAAGTTGCATCATCAGCTTGGGCACGAATTTGTGTAACACGGCCTTTGATTTGGTCTTCAGAACCAGCACCATCAATGATAGTAGTGTTTTCTTTAGTGATTTGAACTCTTTTTGCTGTACCTAATTGGTCAAGTTCAGCTTTTTCTAAGCTCAAACCAACTTCTTCAGAAATAACAGTGCCGCCTGTTAAGATTGCGATGTCTTCCAACATAGCTTTACGACGGTCGCCAAAGCCTGGAGCCTTAACAGCTGCAACTTTAACGATACCACGAATAGTGTTAACAACTAGAGTTGCTAAAGCTTCGCCTTCAACATCTTCAGCAATGATCAATAATGGGCGACCTGATTTAGCAACGGCTTCTAAAACAGGTAACATTTCACGGATGTTAGAAATTTTCTTGTCGTAAATTAAGATCATAGGATCATCTAATTCAACGCTCATGTTTTCTTGTTTGTTGATGAAGTAAGGTGACAAATAGCCACGATCAAACTGCATACCTTCAACAACGTCTAGTTGATTGTCTAAGCCTGAACCTTCTTCAACAGTAATAACACCTTCTTTTCCAACTTTTTCCATCGCTTCAGCAATGATTTGACCCACTGAATCATCAGAGTTTGCAGAGATAGTGCCTACTTGAGCAATAGCTTTGTTGTCTGTGCAAGGTACCGCTGAAGCACGAATAGATTCAACAGCCTTAGTCACAGCTAAATCAATGCCGCGTTTTAGATCCATTGGGTTCATGCCAGCGGCAACCGCTTTCAAACCTTCGTTAACGATAGATTGAGCTAATACAGTCGCAGTAGTAGTGCCGTCACCAGCAACATCAGAAGTGTGTGAAGCCACTTCCTTAACCATTTGTGCACCCATATTTTCGAATTTATCTTTTAATTCGATTTCTTTAGCAACAGATACGCCGTCTTTAGTAATGGTTGGAGCGCCGAAGCTTTTGTCCAAAATCGCATTACGGCCTTTAGGGCCTAAAGTTACTTTTACTGCGTTTGCTAAAATATTAACACCACGCGCCATACGAACACGTGCGTCATCACCGAATAATACATCTTTTGCTGCCATTTTTATTCCTTAGTAGTTTGTGTGATTATGAGGTAAGAGGCCTTAGGCTTAACCTAAAATGCCCATGATGTCTTCTTCACGCATAACGATGAGGTCTTCACCGTCAACTTTGACTTCGTTACCAGAGTATTTGCCAAATAATACTTTATCGCCTACTTTAACTTCTAAAGCGCGAACAGTACCATTGTCTAATGCTTTTCCAGAGCCTACGGCTAAGATAACCCCTTGGCTAGGTTTTTCAGCAGCGGAGCCTGGAAGGACGATGCCACCTGCGGTTGTTGTTTCTTCTTCAACGCGTTTTACAATTACTCTGTCGTGCAATGGACGTATGCTCATTTATATCTCCTAACATTAAAATAAAGGTTTTCGGTTATTAGCACTCGCTAGTAATGAGTGCTAATAATAATCAGGTTTTGCAGTCTGTCAAGTTATTTGGCATCATTCACCCACACCATACAACAATAATTAAGCTATGAATGACACCCAATTACTCCGCTACAGCCGTCAAATCATGCTGCCTCAATGTGATATTGAAGGTCAGCAAAAAATCCTTGCCGCAAAAATATTAATCATCGGTGCGGGAGGTTTAGGTTCTCCAGCAGCTATGTATTTAGCGGCAGCAGGAATCGGCAGTATTGTTATTTATGACGATGATGTGGTTGAACTATCCAATTTACAACGGCAGATTGCTCATCACACACCCGATATAGGGCTGGATAAAGTAATTTCAACCCGCAAAACCCTTAAAAAATTAAATCCTGATGTAAAGGTTAAAGCGGTTAAGCAGCGATTAGCAGGTGAGCAACTTGATTTTGAAGTGATGAACGCTGATGTGGTGCTGGATTGTAGCGATAATTTTTCTACACGCTTTGCCATTAATAAGGCTTGCGTTAAACATCAAACCGCTTTGGTTTCAGGAGCTGCTATCCGCTTTGAAGGTCAGGTTTCTGTGTTTACCCCAGGTTCAAATAACAGCCCTTGTTATAACTGTTTGTATAGCAGTGATGGCGAAGAATTACAAAATTGCGCCACCAATGGTGTTATTGCACCAATTACCGGTATTGTTGGGAGTATTCAGGCCTTAGAGGCATTGAAAATAATCATGGCGATAGGCAAGCCATTAACAGGGCGCTTATTATTATTGGATGGACTGACTATGGAGTGGAATATGATGAAATTAACTAAAAATGCATCATGCCCAACTTGTGGTGATGGCCAGTAGGGGGCGTATTGCATGCGCCCTTTATAAAATTCCTGCAGGCGGAGTTAGGAAGCGAGGTTGTATTTCAACGTTTTTACGCTCCGGCGACGCATCGTTCCCAGGCGGAGCGCTCATCGTTATACACAAGTATTCTGTGTACTTGGAGTAAAACAGCTTTATCGTTTGCCCACCATTTGCCGATATAAACGGTGGATGCGCGCTGCTTATCCACCCTACAGAACTATAGCCACGATGCTGATCGGAGTTTGCAACCTCGTCCCGAGTGAAGTAACTCGTTTTACCCTCGTTTGCCGCGCCGAGCACCGCAGATTTTGTTGGGATTAGCCCGAAGGGGCGCGGCATGGATGCCGCGCGTCGGTAGGAGGGCAGGACGCCCTCTCTACCGACCCTCGACAAAATTGAGGAGCACAGGAAGAAGCGACAATCGAGCCGCCTTTTCTTTGGATACTTTCTTTTGGCGGAGCAAAAGAAAGTATCTCGCCTTCGGGTGCGAATACCCGATTAAAAAAACCGTCGCGATAGCGATCTTATTGTTTATTTCTTACCAATTCGACTTTTAACAAAATGAATAGCCTTTTCAGCTAAATCATTAATGGCTGAAGGGCTGTCGCCATGTGGTTCGGTGTTGCCAAAAGGATCGCTGTTATCCTTAGTGTATTTATAGATAAAATAGCCTAGCGGTGCAAATGCCGCACTCGCTACGATAAACATGATAATAAAAATTCCAGTAACATCAGCCATAAGTCCTCCTCATTATTAATATAGTTTTAGTGTTTTCAAGCAAATTTGGATAATACTCTTTTCTTAAAATAAAAAACACCCCTGTTTGATTGATGTCTGTATTGCGTTAAAAAAAAGTTCATCGTATACTTTGAACTAGCTTACTTGATCAAGCTAGCAACAAATTCTAATAATTACTGGAGGTTCATCATGAAATGGGAAACACCAAGCTATACTGACCTACGTTTTGGTTTTGAAGTAACAATGTACATCTACAACCGTTAATCAATCTCCAAGCTGCAAAGCTTGGGATGGTTTACATAAAAAAGGGGATCTTTTCGATTCCCTTTTTTTTGCCTGAAAAATAGTATTGCCGTATCATTCAGACATTTTATGCAGGTTTTATTATGAAAGTTAGAGTTCTTGGTTCAGGTGCGGGTGGCGGATTTCCACAATGGAATTGCAATTGCCATAATTGTCATCGTTTACGACATAACACCATGAATGGCAAAGCACGCAGCCAATCTTCTATTGCTGTTAGCACCGATAACAAAAATTGGTTGTTGATTAATACCTCTCCCGATATACGTAGTCAACTCGAGGCTTTTCCTGCGATTCAGCCTAAAGAAGGTATTCGTGATACCGGTATTAAAGCGATACTGCTAATCGATAGCCAAATTGATCATACCACTGGTATGTTGATGCTAAGGGAAGGTAAACCCTTAGAGGTTTATTGTACGGAAATGGTTAAGCAAGACCTAACTACCGGCTTTCCTTTATTTACCATGCTGAAAGATTACTGTACCGTCAATCATCATGCTGTTCCTGTTGATGGCAGTAGTTTTACTATTCCTGCTATCGATGATTTGCGCTTTTATACCCAAGCCTTGAAAAGTAAGGCGCCGCCTTATTCACCGCATCGTCATGATCCGCATGAAGGCGATAATATCGGCGTGATTATCGAACAAATTTCTACCGGTAAAAAAGTGTTTTATTCTCCGGGCTTAGGTGAAATAGAGCCTCACGTCATGACCGCTATGCAAGAAGTCGATTGCTTATTAGTTGATGGTACTTTTTGGACCGATGATGAAATGTGCACGCAAAATATCAGCCATAAAAGAGCCCGTGAGATCGGTCATTTACCCCAATCAGGCCCTGGTGGCATGATAGAAGTGCTAGAAGGCGTTGCTAAAGCTAGAAAAATATTGATCCATATCAATAATACCAATCCCATCTTAGATGATGATTCTGAGCAACGTAAAATTCTTGATGCTGCTGGCATCGAAGTTGCGTATGACGGATTAGAAATCGATTTATAACCCCATAACCCAGTGATCACTATGAACAATAACGAGCAACAAGCATGGACTAAAGTAGAGTTTGAAGCGGTATTACGTGGCATGGAAAAGTACTATCACATTCATCATCCATACCACACTCTGATGAATGAAGGGAAATTGACTAAACAGCAATTACAAGGTTGGGTCGCTAATCGTTTTTATTATCAAGCCTGTATTCCCATTAAAGACGCTAATATCTTAGCTAATTGTCCTGATCGAGAAACTCGCGCCAAATGGACTCAGCGAATTTTAGATCATGATGGTCATCCAGGTGATGCCGGTGGTATAGAGGCATGGATACAATTGGGTCTGGCAGTCGGCTTAACACGAGAAGATATCACTTCATTTAAGCATGTATTGCCGGGTGTACGCTTTGCTGTTGATGCCTATGTTAATTTTGCACGTAGGGCAGAATGGCATGAAGCGGCCAGTTCTTCATTAACAGAAATGTTTGCACCCAAAATACATAAACAGCGCCTAGATAATTGGCCAGAACATTATCCTTGGGTCGATGTAGAAGGTTATAGTTATTTCCGTAAGCGCTTAACCGAAGCGCGTCGTGATGTTGAACACGGTTTGGAAATCACCTTAGATTATTACAAAACCCGCGCACAACAAGAGCGCATGGTACAAATTTTACAGTTCAAACTGGATGTGTTGTGGACGATGGCTGATGCGATGTACATGGCCTACATCAACAACATGCCGCCCTACTTTAATAGTGTGGATGCTGAGTAATAAAAAGAGTGTAAATTCATGCTACTCAAGGCTTATCTAATTAACCCCAACAAAGCTATTCGTTCAAATACCGAGTATGTAATGAATAATTGCCAGTCGGGTATGGATGATGTCTAAAAATTATAGTTAACTAGACCGTTCATTAAGGATACTAGAGCGACTAAAGAACTCTCTGTCAGGCTTATAGCACACTATAAATTGCTTATAAAGACTACTAAAGGCCTTAGAGAGTTCTCTAAACAGCTTATAAAGATCATTGATAAACTTAGAGAGCACTATAAGTTGCTTATAAAGACTACTGAAGGCCTTAGAGAGTTCTTTGAACAGCTTATAAAGATCATTGGTGAACATAGAGGACGCTATAAGTTGCCTATAAAGGTTGCTGAAGGCCTTAGAAAGTTCTTTAAACAGCTTATAAAGATCATTGGTGACGAAGCGGGTCGGGGTTTGCAGCCCCGTCCCGCGTAAAAGCGAATGAAGTGGAGTCAAAACTCACGAGTTTTGATGGCAAAAAAAGCGAAGCCGGTCGGGCTTTGCAAGCCCCGATAAAACGTTTGGGATGCGGTTAAAAGCTCCATCCAACATACGTACGAATCAAAACTCGTGAGTTTTGACTCCAACTTCGCCCGCTGACAGCTTAGCTGTAGGCATAGCGAATGAAGTGGAGTCAAAACTCACGAGTTTTGATAGCAAAAAAAACGATGCCGGTCGGGATTGCAAGCCCCGCTCAAAACGTTTGGGATGCGGTTAAAAACTCCATCCAATGTACGTACGAATCAAAACTCGTGAGTTTTGACTCCAACTTCGACCCGCTTACAGTCGTAGGCC
>QVQD01000153.1 GCA_003584875.1 Methylococcales bacterium | reverse complement strand
AGATAAGGCTATATTGGCAGCGGCAGATGGTAGTCATATCGCCATATCTGCCCTGAATGATGCGGTAGCTGCGGCTGATGCAGTATTTCGTATTTTGGCCGCTTATGTAGAGCGCACTGCCTTAGGTGATGAAACCACTATTTTAAGTAGTGGCTTTCACTTTTCAAAACAACCGTCACCCAGAAACAAAGAAACCTTAGTCGCTAAGAATGGTTCTCATTCTGGCGCAGTGCTATTAGATACCATAAGGGTTTATAAAGGCGTGGTTTATGTTTGGCAAATGTATAAAGGCAAGCTGCCCGACAATGACACTGATTGGGTTCAAATAGCTATAACGACCCAATCAAGCTTTGAAATTAACAACCTAGATATTGCTTGCATCTATTATTTTCGAGTAGCAGCCGTCACTCCTGACGGCATACAAGACTTTAGTGCGCCAGTCATGAAAGTAGTGCAATAGCAACCCATGTAGGGACAGGTCACGACCTGTCCCATCAATTCCTACAATTTTCCAACCAACCCTTGTAATTTCCATCAAGAGAATTAAGCCACAATAAAGCCAAAAGCATTAGCCATATTGACAACACGCTAGTGAGTCTGATATTTTGCATTACTAGCACTCTGCCTAATGGAGTGCTAATTTTTGACTTTAGAGGCATGCGTGGCTAATAACACTCCGGATTTAAATGATCGGTCTTTGCAACTATTGAAGACCTTGGTAGAACGCTATATTAGCGATGGCCAACCCGTTGGTTCAAGACTACTATCAAAAGATTCCACCTTAAATTTAAGTCCAGCGACCATTCGTAATGTGATGGCTGATCTTGAAGATTTAGGCTTAGTACATTCACCCCATACTTCTGCTGGACGCATACCGACTTCTAGTGGCTATCGCTTATTTGTTGACAGCTTACTCACTGTAAAACCTTTAGATAATAAAGAGTTATCACGCTTACATCAAAACTTATCTACCAAAGATAACGATAATCAAATGATTGGCGTTGCCTCACGATTACTGGCTGAAATAACTCAAATGGCTGGAATTGTTACGATACCTAAAAGGGAATTAACCTGCTTACGCCATATTGAATTTTTACCTTTATCTCATCAACGTGTGCTGGTTATTTTTGTAACGAATGAACAGGAAGTTCATAACAAAGTTATTTATTGTGAAAAAAATCTTAGCGCCTCCGAATTACAACAAGCAGGCGCTTATCTTAACTCCATTTATTGCGGCCAAAGCTTAGATGCAGTTCGTTGTGCCGTTTTGAAAGATCTGCAAGAAGATCAAGTACGCATGAACCAAGCCATGCTAGACGCTATAAAAATGGCGCAACTTGCCTTTGAAAGCAATGATAACAAAGATGATTACGTGCTAACTGGCGAAACTAACTTGATGGGCTTTTCTGAGCTATCAAGTAGAAATCATTTAAAACAAATCTTTGATGCCTTTACTCAAAAGCAAGACATCATTCATTTATTAGACCAATCTATGAAAGCCGATGGCGTGCAGATTTTTATTGGTGAAGAATCTGGCTATCAAGTATTTGAACAATGCAGTTTAGTTACCTCTTCCTATTCGGTTAATAATGAAGTGGTCGGTGTACTCGGTGTTATTGGGCCCACAAGAATGGCCTACGAAAAAATAATTCCCTTCGTCGACGTTACCGCAAAATTATTAGGTGCCGCCTTGAATCCCAAAACAACGACCCCATCATAGGTAGCTGTTATTTTCGTTTGTTATACCTTTACACTTAATATTTAAGGAATTATAAAAATGAGTATTGATCAGGAAACGCCTGAATCGCAAGTTGACGCTGAACTTGAAGACACTTCGATTAATGACGAGCATCCGCACACCGAAGTCGCTGAACATGAATATACCCTTGAAGAACTTAAAGTAGAACTCATCAAAGCTCAAGAAAAAGCTCAAGAAAATTGGGACAAAGCTGTACGTACATTAGCAGAAATGGAAAATCTGAAAAGACGAACTCAAAAAGACTTAGAAGATGCCCATAAATTTGCCTTAACTAATTTCGCCAAAGAAATATTACCTGTATTTGATAGCTTAGTTTTAGGCTTGCAAGCGGCAACAGGTGAAAGCGAAGAAGTCCAAAAATTTCGTGAAGGTAGTGAGCTAACTATCAAACAATTCGAAGCATTGTTTACTAAGTTTAAAATCGAAACGATTGATCCACTCGGCGACGTTTTTAACCCTGAGCAACATCAAGCAATGCTGATGCAGGAGATTGAAAATGCAGAGCCTAATACTGTCGTTAACGTATTCCAAAAGGGTTATCTATTAAATGGTCGCTTATTACGCCCTGCAATGGTCGTTGTAGCAAAGCCAGCAGAAAAATCACCCGAAATAGATGAACAGGCTTGAATAATATTAAACAGCCCCCACATTCACAAACAACATTAACAACTTAAACAAATTCAAGTCTGGAGCATTCAATGGCTAAAATAATTGGTATAGATTTAGGAACCACAAACTCATGCGTTGCTGTATTAGAAAACGGTACCGCTAAAGTAATTGAAAACAGTGAAGGTGCGAGAACAACTCCTTCTATTATTGCCTTTAGCAGTGATGATGAAGTTTTAGTAGGTCAATCTGCTAAACGTCAAGCTGTAACTAACCCAAAAAACACCTTATTCGCTATTAAGCGTTTAATTGGTCGTCGCTTTAAAGATGATGTCGTACAAAAAGACATTAAAATGGTGCCTTATGCAATCGTTGAAGCAGAAAACGGTGATGCATGGGTAGAAGTTCATGGTAAAAAAATGGCTTCACCTGAAATTTCAGCACGTATTTTAATGAAGCTAAAAAAAGATGCTGAAGCTTATTTAGGTGAAGAAGTCTCTGAAGCGGTTATTACGGTTCCTGCTTACTTTAATGACTCACAACGTCAAGCGACTAAAGATGCTGGCCGCATTGCTGGCTTAGAAGTTAGACGTATTATTAACGAACCAACAGCCTCTGCTTTAGCGTTCGGCATGGACAAACCTAAAGGCGACACCAAAATTGCTGTTTATGATTTAGGTGGCGGAACTTTTGATATTTCTATTATCGAAATTGCTGAAATCGATGGCGAACATCAATTTGAAGTATTATCTACTAATGGTGACACCTTCTTAGGTGGTGAAGATTTCGACTCAAGAGTTATTGAATTTCTTGCTAGTGAATTTAAAAAAGAAAGTGGCGTAGATGTTCACAATGACCCATTAGCTCTGCAACGTTTAAAAGAAGCGGCAGAAAAAGCTAAGATTGAATTATCATCTAGCCAACAAACTGACGTTAACTTACCTTACATTACTGCTGATGCTACTGGCCCTAAGCATTTAAATGTTAAGTTGACTCGTGCAAAATTAGAATCTTTGGTTGAAGAACTGATCAACCGCACTAAAGGCCCTTGCGAAATGGCTCTTAAAGATGCGGGCGTTAAAGCCTCTGAGATCAATGATGTTATTTTGGTAGGCGGTCAAACCCGTATGCCTAAAGTACAAGAAATGGTTAAAAGCATTTTTGGCCAAGAACCTCGTAAAGACGTTAACCCAGACGAAGCGGTTGCCTTAGGTGCTGCGATTCAAGCGGGTGTTTTATCGGGCGATGTTAAAGATGTTTTATTATTAGACGTTATTCCATTATCGTTAGGTATCGAAACAATGGGCGGCATCTTAACCAAGTTAATCGAAAAAAATACGACGATTCCAACCAATGCATCTCAAGTATTTTCTACCGCTGATGACAATCAAACAGCAGTGACTATTCATGTATTGCAAGGTGAGCGTGAAAAAGCAGCTGCCAATAAATCATTGGGACGCTTCGATTTAGCGGATATTCCACCTGCTTCACGCGGCGTGCCACAAATTGAAGTGTCTTTTGATATTGATGCTAACGGTATTTTGAACGTATCGGCTAAAGACAAAGCAACAGGCAAAAAACAATCTATCGTCATTAAAGCTTCTAGCGGTTTGTCTGAAGAAGAAGTTGATCGTATGATTAAAGATGCTGAAGCTCATGCTGATGAAGATCGTAAATTGACTGAATTAGTCCATGCTCGCAACCATGCAGACGGAATGATTCATGCCACTGAAAAATCTTTAAAAGAATTTGCTGACCAAGTTGAAGCGGATGAAAAAACTAGCATTGAAGCGGCAATTGAAGCATTAAAAGAAGTTATTAAATCTGATGACAAAGACGCCATTGAAGCCAAAACCAATGAGCTAACTGAGCTTTCAGGCAAATTAGCTGAACGTGCTTACGCACAAAAAGCAGGATCTGAAGGCGGCCAAGAACATCAAGCCGGCGCTTCATCTTCACATCGCCCAGAAGATGATGGCGCAGTTGATGCTGAGTTTGAAGAAATAAAAGACGACGATAAAAAATAACTTAGCTTAATATAGCCCAGCATTCTTGAACAATATCAAGAATGCTGGATTTAAAGCTGCGCAGCAAATGATGGTTAATATGACTACTATTTGCTGTGCGGCTTTTTGGTGTTTTTATGAAAAGACCTTAGGTAACTCGCAAAATATAAAATACCCCTATGAGATGCTTTGAACGATAGTGAAGCGCATCCTATTAAAATGGGGAGGTAAATAGTTACAACATCATCCCGCACTCGTTTATCTGAGGCGGTATCTTTCTAACCTCGCAGCAATGCTTTATCTTCTGAATAATCATCAGGAGCGGATTGAAACATGGCAACCAAAGAAGATTTTTATAAACTGCTCAATATCGATAAAAACGCGAGTGATGCAGAGATCAAGAAAAGCTATCGTAGTTTGGCGATGAAATTTCATCCCGATAGAAATGCTGACAATCCCCAAGCTGCTGAAGCTAAGTTCAAACAAATTAAAGAAGCTTACGAAGTCCTATCAGACCCTAAAAAGCGTTCAGCTTATGATCAATTTGGTCATGCCGGCATAGACCCGTCTATGGGTGGAAGACCTGGAGGCTTTAGTGGTGGCGAAGGCTTCAGTGATATTTTTGGCGATGTCTTCGGTGATATATTCGGTGGCGGCAATGGTAGACAGCGAAGTAACGTTCAACGTGGCTCTGATTTACGCTATAACTTAGAATTAACTTTAGAAGAAGCGGTTGCTGGCACAGAAACTAAAATACGCATCCCTGTTCTAGTAGGTTGCGGTGAATGTAAAGGTTCTGGTGCAAAAAAAGGCTCAAGTCCTGTTATATGTACAACTTGTCATGGTCATGGCCAAGTTAGAATGCAACAAGGCTTTTTTTCTGTACAACAGGCCTGTCCTACTTGCCGAGGAACTGGCAAACAAATTAAAGACCCTTGTAATGAATGTCATGGTCAAGGCCGCGTTCAGGAAAATAAAACCTTATCTGCAAAAATCCCAGCCGGCGTTGATACTGGCGATCGTATACGTTTAGCCGGCGAAGGTGAAGCGGGAGAACGTGGTGGCCCATCGGGTGATTTGTACATAGAAATTCAAGTCAAAGAGCACGCCATTTTTACTCGCGATGGCGCTAACTTATACTGTGAATTACCGATCAGTTTTGCAACAGCTTGCTTAGGAGATGCCATACAAGTCCCTACTTTAGATGGTGAAGTTAAACTCACTATCCCACCTGAAACTCAAACTGGAAAATCATTCCGTTTACGTGGCAAAGGTGTCAAACAAGTTAGAGGTGGCGCTATTGGTGATTTGTTATGCAAAGTGCGTGTAGAAACGCCAGTGCAACTTACCAAAGATCAAAAAGCGCTTATAGAAAAACTCAAAGAATCATTATCAAGTGGCGGCAAGCAACATAGCCCTCAAGAACACACTTGGATTGATGGTGTTAAAAACTTTTTTGACAAACTAACAGGCTAAATCATGATACGTATAGCTATAGTTGGCGTATCAGGGCGCATGGGTACCGTGCTCTGCAAAGCAGCAGAGCATTCTAATGAGACTACCCTAGCTGCGGCTATTTCAAGACCTAATAGTCTTTCAATAGGAAAAGATGCCGGTGAATTAACCGGCATTGGCACTCTAGGTATCAAAGTTGTCGATGATTTAAGCACTGTTATTGATGATTTTGATGTCTTGATAGATTTTACCCGCCCAGAAGCTTCTATGGTCTTCATTGAGCAATGCCGAAAAGCCGGTAAACAAATCGTCATAGGCACTACGGGTTACAGTGACGCACAAAAATCGGTGATTGCTGAGGCAGCTAAAGATATAGCCATTGTATTGGCTCCTAATATGAGCGTTGGTGTGAATTTAGCACTCAATTTGCTGGCATTAGCAGCAAAAGTGATGGGTGACTATACCGATATAGAAATCATTGAAGCTCATCATCGTCATAAAGTGGATGCGCCATCAGGTACAGCTTTACGCATGGGTGAAGTCATCGCTTCTACTTTAGGGCAAAACTTAAAAGACTGCGCTATTTATGGCCGTGAAGGTATTACTGGAGAACGCGACAGAAAAACCATCGGTTTTTCTACTATCCGTGCAGGTGATATCGTCGGCGATCATACCGTTATGTTTGCCGACGAAGGCGAACGCCTAGAAATTACTCACAAAGCCACTAGCCGCATGACTTTTGCTAATGGTGCGGTAAGAGCGGCCATCTGGTTGAAAGACCAGCCCAACGGGCTTTACGATATGCAGGATGTTTTGGGGCTTTCGAGTTAAGCTACAAGCTGTAGGGTGTTGAGCATAGCCTATTATGCCGATGATACGCGATGAATAAGGTGCAATACTCTAAAGAGACTGTGAAAGTATTATGATTATAGTTCCCCCTTTGTGAAAGGAGGATCAAGGGATATTTTTAAAATTATAGGCTACTGATACGCGGATTGTGTCGGGTTACGCTATCGCTAACCCGACCTACACCCTATAAAACTCATTCAATAAAACAAAAAAGCGGATCGCTCTTGTTCCCAAGTTAACTCATCGGCTCTCGCTAAAATCTCCAAATCCTCGGGGACTGCATTCGCATCATCTACCCACTCCCGTAATAACGGGGAGCCATTAATGACATCTATGGCTAATTTATCCAATTCATATTCATAAGGAAAATCACGCCATAAAGGGTAATCAGCCTGCTGTTTACGCAAGGCTTTAAAAGCCATGGCTTGCAAACGCCAAGGTTTAAAAGCGGCATGATCGTAAATAAAATCTTCTACATGAATCTGCACACCTGCACATAGCTTGCCAGCATGTTTATGAAAAGTAGGCTCAAACCAACACTCTCTTAAATGACAACCTTTAAGCCATTGTGCCGCAATGTTGACCATATCTTTTATAAGAGCGGAGGCATTAATATCAGGTGCGCCAAATAATTCTAAGGGGCGTGTCGTACCTCGACCTTCAGATAAGGTTGTACCTTCCAAAAGTACGGTTCCCGCATAACAGCGCGTCATCGATAAGTTTGGTGCATTAGGGCTAGGATTAATCCAAGCGCGCTGGCCTAGTGGCCATCCATACCCAGGTGCAAACTCAGGATTCCAGCCCTGCATTTCAATAACTTGGCAATCAACATCCAATGCTAGCTTATCAATAAACCATCGCGCCAATTCACCCATAGTAAGACCATGACGCATAGGCAGCGCACCAACTCCTACAAAACTTTCCCAACCCTGTCTTAACAACAAACCTTCTACGGGACGCCCCGCAGGATTGGGTCTATCCAATATCAATACGGTTTTTTGATGCTTAGCGGCAGCCTCTAATACATAACGCAAGGTCGTAATAAAAGTATAAATGCGACAACCCAAATCCTGTAAATCGACCAGTAGTACATCAAAAGTATCCATCATGCTATCGGTCGGCCTACGAACCTCGCCGTAGAGACTAAACACCGGAATACCTAGAACTGGATCGATATAATCAGGAGATTCGATCATATTATCTTGCTTATCACCACGCAATCCATGCTGAGGACCAAAAGCAGCAGTCACTTTAATATCTGGCAATCGCGCCAAAGCATCTAAGCTATGAGTTAAATCTTGTGTTACCGAAGCGGGATGAGCGAGCAAAGCCACTCGCCTCCCTTGCAAAGGCGCTCGTAAAGCAGGTTCTTCAAGTAAACGATCTATACCAAATTTCATAGTTCTTGTGGATTGTTCGGATTAAATGACAAAATAAAATTATTGCGTTGATGAAAATCAGGGGCTCCATCCCGATGCTGCAAAGCCCAATAAGAAAGTTCCCCATTATTCCTCTCTAGGACCGCTGTTAAGCCTAGCTGAAAAGATTGATCTTCTAACTTCATGGGTAAATCAACTGCAGCAATCAAAACATCCATTAACAGTGACTTCTGAGTTTGAATACATTTAATAATGGGAGCATTCTTAAACGTCCCAGCAATGGGATACCTGTACGTGCTAAAAGCATAAGCCGCCCAAGCACTCGAAGGCGAAAAATTGAACTCATAATAACGTTCCTCGCCACTGACAGCAATAAACGCCTCAAAACAAGTATGTTGCCAGAGGCCATCTACAGCATAGGGTGCTTGAGCGGTCGGTATTTTTAACGCGCCTATCTCACCTGTCAATTCATACTGTAAATGTAAATAATCGTCTATGAATTCGAATCTAACTACGAAACTATTTATATCATTAAGATCATTATGTGGATGCATTAGCAGTTTGTAATCAAGCATGTTGGCTAATAACTTTGTTGTACGTTGAAGTTGAATAATTGTATTGATGCCTTAATCAGATAGGGCTATCAACTTAAGACGATGTAAGCTGCAAGGCTTAACCTTAAATTGTACCTTCTTAAGTTGGTAGCTACAGATAGTTTTTCTAGTTGGCATAAAAGTGTATCTTAAAACAAGTTGTGTTGCTTTGATCTGTTACGGTAACTTGCAAATACCAGAGCTTGAATGCCTATGCCGGAAACGCTTTATTCGCTTACGCTCAAAAAGCCTTATTCCGGCCTACAGCTTAATTGCCTGTAGGGGCGACAGATTCGCCACATTTCAACAGACGAATATACTGGGCAAATCTGTCACCCCTACAAGCTACTAGCTTTTGAAATTTAAACATACCTCACTATGCTTACCCAACAGGGATCATTAATTGCATTGATGCCTTAATCATTTAATTTGGCTAGTGGCATAAAAGTGTATCTCAAAACAAGTTATGTTGCTTTGATCTGTTACGGTAACTTGCAAATACCAGAGCTTGAATGCCTATGCCGGAAACGCTTTACTCGCTTACGCTCAAAAAGCCTTATTCCGGCCTACAGCTAGCTTCGTCTTTCGTCTTTCGTCTTTCGCCTTTCGCCTGCTCCTAAAAGAGCCCTATCTAAAAATGAACAGTTAAACTAAACTGTCTCGCCTTATGTTGCTAGCCTCCCCTTACAATAACCAAGAACTTTACTCTGGATTTAAATAGTACTAGAATAGTCCTCAATTATTTAGAGGTGGGAATGTTAAGACTTAGCAAACTAACGGACTATGCAACAGTCATCTTAAGCTTTATGGCGAGAGATAATGCCCAGATGCATGCCGCGATGGAAATAGCTGCTATTACTGGCATTGCTTTACCTACGGTGAGTAAAATACTAAAACTATTGGTCAATGCCAAGATACTTATTTCAACTCGGGGTGCAAAAGGTGGCTATGAACTCGCCAGAACACCCACAGAAATAAGTATCGCTGCGGTTATCAGCGCCCTAGAAGGACCAATTGCACTTACCGAATGCAGCATATCGCAACAAGGCTGTGAACAAGCTTCCGGCTGTGAAATTCGTGGCAACTGGAATTTGATTAACCAGACCATTCATAATGCCCTAGAATCAGTGACCTTAGCGGATATGATCCGCCCTACTCGCTCTCAAGATCTCGCTTGGAAGCAAGAAATCCTAATTCCCGTCGCCAGTTTATATCGTTAAATTAAAGAGTTTTTATGTCAGCAAGTGCACAAGAAATAAACAACCTAATCAATCAGGAATACAAACAAGGTTTTGTAACTGAGTTAGAAACCGACACCTTTCCTATTGGCTTAGATGAAGAGGTCATACATAAGCTGTCTAAAGTGAAAAATGAACCTGAGTTTATGTTGGAGTATCGCTTAAAAGCTTTCAGGCATTGGCAAACCATGAAGTCACCTGAGTGGGCATTCGTTAAGTTTGATCCTATTGATTATCAAGCCATCAGCTATTATTCTGCGCCTAAACGTAAAGAAGACGGCCCTAAGAGTTTGGATGAAATTGATCCTCAAGTTTTAGACGCTTATAAAAAACTAGGCATACCTTTAGATGAACAAGAACGCTTAGCTGGTATCGCCGTGGATGCGGTTTTTGACAGTGTTTCGGTAGCGACTACATTCAAAGGCAAACTTAAAGATGCAGGTGTTATTTTCTGCCCTATTTCAGAAGCTTTGCGAGAGCATCCAGAATTAATCAAAGAATATTTAGGCTCGGTTGTACCCCATACCGACAATTATTTTGCTGCGCTCAATGCTGCGGTTTTTACTGACGGCTCTTTTGTTTATATCCCTAAAGGTGTGCGTTGCCCGATGGAGTTATCGACTTATTTTAGAATCAACGCCGCTAATACTGGGCAATTTGAACGCACCTTAATTATTGCCGATGAAGGTAGTCATGTTTCTTATCTTGAAGGCTGCACAGCACCGATGCGTGATGAAAATCAACTCCATGCCGCAGTAGTTGAGTTGGTCGCCATGAAAGATGCCACCATCAAATATTCCACTGTGCAAAATTGGTATCCCGGTGATAAAAACGGCTTAGGCGGTATTTACAACTTCGTCACTAAACGCGCTGAATGCCGTGGTGATAATTCCAAAGTATCCTGGACTCAAGTAGAAACTGGCTCAGCGATTACCTGGAAATATCCTAGCTGCGTGTTAACGGGCGACAATGCGGTCGGTGAGTTTTATTCAGTCGCCTTAACCAATAATTATCAGCAAGCCGACACCGGCACCAAGATGATCCATATTGGCAAAAACACTCGCAGTACGATTGTTTCAAAAGGCATCTCAGCAGGCAAGGCGCAAAATACCTACAGAGGCTTAGTCAAAGTATTAAAGAGCGCTGAGAACGCACGTAATTACACCCAATGCGATTCTTTATTAGTCGGCGATAAATGCGGCGCTCATACTTTTCCTTATATTGAAGTCAAACAACCCTCGGCACAAGTCGAGCATGAAGCAACTACTTCTAAAATCAGCGAAGACCAATTATTCTTCTGTCAGCAACGAGGCTTGTCAGCCGAAGATGCGGTATCGATGATCGTCAATGGTTTTTGTAAGGAAGTGTTTAAAGAATTACCAATGGAATTTGCAGTAGAAGCACAGGCATTGTTGGGCTTAAGTTTGGAAGGTTCGGTTGGCTAGTGCGGAAATACGACCGCTAGCCTCATTGACTCAATATGAAATGATTATTTATTGGCGCGAAGAAGATCAACCCTTTATCGCCGAAGCTCCTGAATTAGATGATTGCAATAGCTTTCAGGAAGCTGTTAAAAATGCGGAACAGGTCATTACTGAATGGATAGAAACTGCCGAAGAACTCGGCAGATTTATTTCAGAGCCAAAAAAACAGTTGTTGTATGCTTAATCCAGAGCGTAACGAAATTATATTCAATGCGACAGCGATTTTTTATAACATTCAGCTTTATACCTATAACCTCAAAGATTTTAATTTTATGCCTAACATCAACATTCACAAAGTCTAGGCCACTCAAAAACCATTGGAACATTCATGCTCAGTATTAAAAATTTAACCGTTAACGTCAATGACAAACCCATTCTTAAAGGCATTAACCTTGAGATTAAACCGGGCGAAATTCACGCCATTATGGGACCTAACGGCTCTGGAAAAAGCACCTTGTCACATATCTTATCAGGTAAGGCAGGTTATACCGTAACGGGTGGTTCGGTCACTTATCAAGGCAAAGATTTACTGGAAATGGCGCCTGAAATCAGAGCGCGTGAAGGTGTGTTTCTAGCTTTTCAATACCCGGTAGAAATCCCTGGTGTCAGTAATATTTATTTATTAAAAGCTGCACTTAACTCTATACGAAAACATCATAGCCAGCCTGAAGTCGATGCTATGGATTTTTTAACGCTGGTTAAAGATAAAGTGCGTTTACTGGAAATGGATGAAAAGTTTTTGTATCGCGCCGTCAATGAAGGTTTTTCTGGTGGCGAAAAGAAACGTAATGAAATCCTGCAAATGGCCATACTAGAACCTAAATTATGCATCTTAGATGAAACTGATTCTGGCCTAGACATTGATGCCTTAAAAATAGTCTCAGAAGGTGTTAATTCTTTGCGTTCGACTGATCGTTCATTTGTCATGGTTACTCATTACCAACGCTTACTGGATTACATCAAGCCTGATTTTGTTCATGTCTTAGCGCATGGTCAAATTGTTAAGTCTGGTGGAGCGGAACTGGCTCTGGAACTGGAAGAAAAAGGCTATAGTTGGGTTGAAGATAGCAAGGCAGCAATTTAATGACGACGGCAATAGCAAGCCGTTATACGGCAGAATATCCCACAATAGCTCCATCATTGCCGGGGCAAAACTTAGTTTGGTTAACGGCCTTAAGACAAGAGGCCTTAAGCAAATTCTCAGCACTCGGCTTTCCATCATTACGCGAAGAAGAATGGCGTTATACCAATGTTTCGGCTATTGAAAAGAAATTGTTTGCGCCATCAGTCATCGGACAAGTGCAAGAAACCGTCACTAAAGAACTTTTATCAAAGTATCAATTAGCCGATGCCTGGTCAGTGGTACTGATTAATGGTCACTTTTGTGCGGAACTTTCAGTTTTAGACGAGTTACCAGAATCAGTTACTGTCATGAGCATCGCTGATGCCCTGGAAAAACAAGCAGAAATAGTAGAGCACTATATTAACCAAGCCGTTAATAACGATGAACATAGCTTTGTTGCTTTTAACACCGCATGGTTTACTGATGGCTTATTTGTTCATGTTCCAGCCAAACTGATTTTAGAAAAACCCGTGCAAGTTTTGCACTTGAGCACTCAAAACGATGCTTTAGCCACGACACGTACAGTAATAGTCGCTGAAGACATGGCAGATATTAAAGTTATAGAAACGTTTGTCGGTATGGATGCGGCCTATTTGTCAGCAACCGTCACAGAGGTTTTTGTGGGCGCAAATGCTGATGTTACCTTGTATAAAATGCAATGTGAATCTGATAAAGCCTATCATTTCGGTGGCATTTATGTAAAACAAGCTAAAGACGCGCGTTTTACTCATCATAATTTCGCTTTTGGCGGCTTGCTAGCACGCAGTGATATCCATACAGATTTGGACACGGCATCCGAATGTGAATTAAACGGTTTATATTTAGGTGTTAACCGTCAGCATATCGACAACCATACCCGCATCAATCATCTAAAGCCGCACGGCATTAGTCGTGAACTTTATAAAGGTGTGTTGGATGATAGAGCCAGAGGTGTATTTCAAGGGCGCGTTATTGTTGCTGAAGATGCACAAAAAACAGATTCACAAATGAATAATCGCAACTTATTGTTATCGAACGATGCCGAAGCCGATACCAAGCCACAGTTGGAAATTTACGCGGATGATGTCAAATGTGCACATGGTGTTACGGTTGGGCAATTGGATGAGAAATCTATTTTTTATCTGCAATCGCGTTGTATTGATGAAGAAACTGCACGTAATATGCTGACCTTCGCTTTCGCCAATGAAATGGTCGATAAAATTAAAATCAAAAGCTTGCATGATCAAGCATTAGAACAAGTATTAATTCGCTTTCCTCAAGAGGGCGTCAATAAGGAATGGTTATGACAGGATTTGATGTAAACAAAATTCGGCAGGACTTCCCTATTCTTGCCGAAAAAATTCGTAACAAGCCTTTAGTGTATTTAGATAATGCCGCCACTTGTCACAAACCACAAACGGTTATTGACAGTATTGTGCATTTATACAGTCATGATTATGCCAATGTACATCGTGGTGTTCATACTTTGAGCGTGAGATCTACAGATCTTTTCGAGAGTGCGCGTACCAAGGTAAAAAACTTTATCAATGCTAGCAGCGATAAAGAAATCATTTTTGTTAAAGGCGCTACCGAAGCTATTAATCTAGTAGCACAAACCTACGGTAAAGCTAACATCCACAGCGGTGATGAAATCATCATTACTGCCATGGAGCATCACTCTAATATCGTACCTTGGCAGATGCTTTGTGAACAAACGGGTGCGATTTTAAAAGTAGCACCCATTAATCTGCAAGGCGAGCTCATCTATGAAGAATTTGAAAAGCTATTAAACGATAAAACCAAACTGGTTTCTGTCGTACACATGTCTAATGCCTTAGGTACCATAAATCCAGTAAAACAGATTATTGCCGCCGCTCATGCTAGAAATATTCCGGTATTACTAGACGGTGCTCAAGCTATTCCACACATGAGCGTTGATGTGCAAGATCTGGATTGTGACTTTTATGTTTTTTCAGGACATAAGCTTTATGGCCCAACGGGTGTAGGTGTGCTTTATGGAAAACAAACGCTTTTAGAAGCCATGCCTCCTTATCAAGGTGGCGGTGATATGATTCGCAAAGTCACCTTTGAAGAAACGGAATACAATACCCTGCCCTATAAATTTGAAGCAGGTACACCTGATATAGCTGGTGTAATCGGTTTGGGTGCAGCGATTGATTACTTGAACGCCATAGGCATGGACAACATCGCCGCCTATGAAGCTGAATTACTGGCCTATGCCACAGAAAAAGCTCTTGCCATTAAAGGACTACGCATTATTGGTGAAGCTGAACATAAAGGTGCCATCCTATCCTTTGTGCTAGATAAGATTCACCCACACGACATAGGCACGATGCTGGATAGCTTGGGTATCGCTATCCGCGCTGGACATCATTGCGCGATGCCAGTCATGGATTTTTATGAAGTCCCTGCAACTGCCAGAGCCTCATTTGCCATGTATAATACCAAAGCAGAAATTGATGTATTAATGAACGGCATAACATCTTTAATTGAGGTATTTGGCTAATGTTTGATGATTTACGAGACCTCTATCAAGAGGTTATATTTGACCACAACCGTAATCCACGCAACTTTCGGGTCATGGAAAACGCAGACCGCAAGGTCGAAGGCTTTAATCCTTTGTGTGGTGATCGACTGACTCTGTTTTTAAAAATAAACGGCGATGTTATTGAAGAAGCTAGCTTTCAAGGTTCTGGCTGCGCTATTTCTACAGCTTCTGTATCATTAATGACAGAGATTATTAAAGGCAAAACAGAAGCCGAAGCTGAAGAGTTGTTCAAACAGTTTCATGAAATGACCACCGGTAAAGATGAGCATTTTAATCTGGAAGCCATAGGCAAACTTGCGGTATTGGCAGGCGTACGTGAATATCCAGCTCGCGTTAAATGTGCAACTTTAGCCTGGCATACCCTAGATGCCGCCTTGAAAAACGAACAGCAATCAATTTCTACAGAATAAAGACCTGTAACGCCTGTGCAAATATACACCGGAAAACTCGCCGTGCTTTATCCTGGACAGGGCGATAGCGTACCCTATCAACACCTTGCTGAACGCTTGGCAGTCCCGCTCAGAGACTCATCAATCGCGGGTTATGATCAGCATGAGCCGTTCTTTTTAAGCTGGCGCGATGGCTGCTTAAAACTACTCGATCAAGAGCTGCTTAAAAAAGGTGGCTTAGCGGTTGATATAGAACCACGTCATGGCGAACAACGCTCTTGGCCAGCACCCAAACAAGGGGCTTTAGCTCAAGCACTGGGACGAAAAACTAAAACTGTCATCGATGCAACCACCGGCTGGGGGCAAGACAGCTTACATATTTTTCGTATGGGCTATGAACTCATTTGTATAGAGCGATCGCCTATCATGTCCGAATTACTGGCCGATGGTTTCCAACGCTTGGCGCAAGTCGATTGGATGCAAAACCTACATCAACAGCCGCCTCAGTTATTAAGCGGCAATGCTATCGAATTATTGGCAACCCTTAACACCCCGCCCGATTGTATTTATTTGGACCCTATGTTTCCACCCAAGCGTAAGAAATCGGCCTTGGCCAAAAAGTCGATGACTATCTTACGTGATTTATTGGGTGACGATCATGATAAAGAACAGTTATTTTCAGCGGCCTTAGCGGCTTGTGGAAAACGTGTGGTGGTAAAAAGCCCTGATTATGCAGAACCCTTAGGCGGTAAGCCCACGGAAAGTTTTCAAGGAAAACTAATGCGTTATGATGTTTACTTTAAATAACTAGAGATTAGATCATGCCTGAATGGATAAATGTTTTTAATGAAAATGCCCTGATGAATGGCGAAAACAGTGTCATTGATGTCGATGGTACTAATGTCGCCATCTTTAAAATAGGCGATGATTTTTTTGCCATTGAAGATGTGTGTTCACACGATGGCACAGAAATAGCCAGTGGAGAGTTAGACGGTGATGAAATCATCTGTCCTCGTCATGGTGCGCGTTTTTGTGTTAAAACCGGCGCAGTCAAATCAGCCCCCGCCTACGAAGATATCCATAGCTATCCTGTAAGAATCGTTGATGGCATGGTGCAAATTAAAGATAATCGGTAAACCCAAATAAAGTAATTCAATCCTTTTTAAGAGAATAGAGGCTAAGTTCAAAACCCACTGTTAATCGAGTTCAGTATCTAATGGGTGTGACTTTAGCCACAAGTGCCTTAACAAAATCACACCCACAATGCTTCAAATCTTGCTTAAAACAACATAAATATCGTTATTAAAAACGTAACGCCCGTAACCATAGGAATAAAAATTAATTTGGGTATTAAGTTGTTTTTATAATGCAGCCAAGGTAGTTCATAGCGACATGATAGCAATACACTATTTATACATATTAATGAAATTACAAAATAACATACAAAATAATAGGTTTCAAAATAGGTCACTCCCGTTGAAGATAAGCTGGTACGAAGGGTGCTATGCCATAAGGCCACTGAAAATAACAACCCCGCATTAATACCTAATACCGATAATAGATCATCTAAACTACTAAAGAGCACTACAAATAATATCAAATAGATAAGAAAAATAGGGATCACTGTAGAAAAAACAGAATCTAAGAAAGCGCGTTTAATGGCTATATTAAATAATAATTCTTGAGAAACTTGCTGACTTACATCAGTAACACCAAAATTGCTATTAAGACTCACGGCCTCTGAGCTAAAAAATGTTCCAAACACTTCCCAACTAGGTAAAACCAAGCCGTTAATATCAATACCCATTAAAGACTTTTCATTAATATTGGTATAACTAGAAAAATCAGGTACCAATACCACATTACCCGCCTGATTATCAGGTCGTAAACGTAACCAAATTGTATTTTTATCTAAAGGAAAATTTGAATAATCAAAAGGCTCTCGTAATTCAGCTTTAAAATACCAACCTACTGTCACCACATGATCTTTTGCAACCCTGTAACTGCTTTTATCACAGGTTAAACTGTTGTTTTCGTTATCTGCGAAAGCATCTGCTAATAATACATCTTTATTTTCAGGCAGCATCTCTGATGTCAGAGCACAAAAATCATCAGGCACTGTATTAGGCTTTAATGAAGTGGGTATGTTGTATTTCTGCCAAACATAACCTGCAACCACTATATTATTGGAACCTAAAAATTCTGTTGATTTAATAAACACTCCCGTGGGAATATAAATCGGTGGCTGTTTATGTAATACCGAAAAAAACTCCGCTTGAGTGTTCTTATAAGCATTAACTTCTTCGTCTGAATTTAATTTTATGGTATTAGACGTTAATTCCAATTCCTTAATATCGGCAATTTTCCATAAATAAGCCGTGCCTACCGTAAAATTAATACCTAAGAAAATACAAAACAACCAAAACCTTTTTGTCTTATTTTTCGAGCTAATAAGAAAAATATAGGCGCAAGTAACAATAAATATGATAGTCGAAATTATTAAATATAACTTAGTTGCTAAAGTTTTTTGCTCAACACCTAGTTCATTTTGTTGGAAAAAGACATGATAACTCCAATTAGCGGCGGGGATAGACTTAGTAATCACCCAAGCTTCTTCATCTGTTCTTGGTAACTTAAAAGACCGAATAGTTTTAGTAGCCTGATCTTTAATATCTACTTTATTTAAAAAATCAAAGGCTTCATTAAAAAAGCTATGAGTATTAGTAATATCCAGTTGAGGTAATAATTCATTAGGATGATAAACTAACTTACCTTCATCAGAGGCGATAACAGCAAAACCTACTTTTCGATAGCTCTGATGCGACATAATTTCTTTTAATTCATCGGTAGAAAAACCAATAGAAATAACACCAGCAACCTGCTCTTTAGTGCTCGAAGTAAAAAAAGGTACGGTGTAAGCTATTAAAAAGTGATTAGATACATCTCCATATTTTGGCTGTTGCCAATTGGCTTTGCGCTCTTCGACCGCTTTAGTAAACCAATTAGTTTTTACCGTACCGTCTTTTTTGCTATAGTCATAATCTCTATTAATCGCGGTTATTTCACCTGTTTCTTTATCTGCGATATATATCCAATTGGCCAGTTGCTCCGGTTTACTCTTATCATAAACACCACGCAAAAAAGAAACGCCAAGATTATAAAATTTAGACGGATGCGTAACATGAATATCATGATTAGAGATCATGATATTTTTAGTGTGATCCTGAATATCTGAGTACTGAATTTTGCCACTAGTGATTGCATCAGCTAACTCTTGACCGGTACTCATAACATATAATAAGCGCTTATTAATATCTTCTACAGAAAGCTCTGTTTCTTTATCAATAGCAAGCTGTGTTTCTTCAATGGCCGCTTTATTAGTTTGCCAACTTTTATAATTAGCATCTACTACGCAAAATAAACTCATACTAATAATGATAATCTCGACTAACAATTTAAGGTTTATATTTTTCATGAAAACTAATTTAATGTTAATGTTTAGTAATTTTTAATAATTGAGGTTTAAGCCAAAACTATAATAACAAAATAAAGGTGATTTTTGCATAGATACAATACCAGAATCAGGGTCAGTATTTTGTATAGGAGCTGGAGTTGAAACTCCCCAACCTATATATGGAGTAACAGGACCAAACTTATACCCCACATCCATATTTAAACCGCCTACATTAGAATAACTACTAATATAGGTAGCATTTGCAACCCATTTATCTTGCACATAACCTAAACCCGTTGTAAGCCCTATCGAACTGACCCCCACATTTTGTGCCGTTACAATACCTGTCATCGCACTATTAGCATAATAAGGCCCAATAGACCACGTAACCCCCCATTTCGGAAGCATAAATACTGTCGAGACATAATTAAATGTTTGAATAGTAACGCCTGTTAAAACAGTTCCATTCATAGTGCCTGCAGATAAAGCAAAATACTCATATATTGGATAAGTATAAGCTACGTTTAAGTAAGTTGCTGCACTAGCATTTGAACCACTAAGTAAAAGATTTTGAACAGATAATTGAACATTCCAGTTTCCAATATCTGCAGTAAATGACGGAGTATAGAAATCACCAAAATCATAAGAATCACGTTCTAAACTAAACTGATAATTTGATTCTTTTTCAATACTGGGTGTTTCTTCAGTTTCAATATTTTCAATAGTTTCAACATCCGGTGTGACATCAGCCATTTTAGTCGGCTTATGCCCATGCCCCTTAGCTACTGATAACATAGGTACTAATAGTAAAATAAAGCATAACGTTTTTTTCATTTAATCCCGCTTATATAACCCTTTTATTTTAATTTAAAATCAATATCTAGGCTTTTTTTCATTAAAAAGCTTTCTAAACAGACGCTGAGTTAAGCTCTCCTTGTCGTTTTCTTGGTATCTTTCTATTTTAATAGGGTTATCTATGGTCTTTATATTTGGATATATCTGACGCACTTGTCCAGACGACGAATTCTGTTGATCTATAATTCTATATAATTTATCTTTTTCCTGCTTTAAATCTTCATTAGATTTTCGAAGGAGATCATTTATTTGATATAAACGCTCCTTATCTCGTTTTAAATGTAGCGTTAAATTATGCAAAAACTCATTTTCTCGACGACAATCATCAGAGGTTTTAAGTGCCCCATATAATTTAATGAGTTCTGAGGTATTAACTTTATCATTACTCACAGAGAGCTTGCCCTCTTGAATATGTTGATAAATTGTCGGGATCGACTTCCCTGTCAATTCTGCAGCTGCAGCGATTGTTACGAATGCCATAATTTAAATTCTACAGAATAATTATTTCATGATTGAGAGCACTTTTAAATAATACTCCCCACTAACTTCAAAACAAAGAATACCAAGCCTTATGTTCGGCAATTTCTACTTGGCTGTTAGGCTTTAAACTAATGTCGTAGCTTTCTTGAAAAGGCATGGTAATTAATTTTTTCCATTGACTACTTGGCTGGGTTAACAAAAAATATAAAGCTACTGAACCTTGAGCCGGTTGACTGACTTCACAGACTTGCTTAGCACCAGGAACTATGGAAAAAATCCCCAAACTTTCTGGATCGACTGGGTCAACAAAAGCTTTGCTAGCAACATCGGCATAAGTTTCCTGCATAAATTGCTTTTCGTTCGCCTTACGTACCACAAAATAAAATAAGCCACCATTATTGGCTTGAATATCAGGTTTTATATTGAAAACCAAAGATGGTGGCGGAGTGGGAGCACTCGAACAAGCACTTAACAAAGCAACAGTGACGAGTACAAGCATTTTCCAAGATGAGTGAAACAGCATAACTTAACTCCCTGCAAGATTTGTAAACACAGCCATCGGACTACCTTGAATCATAAATTCAAGATTTAAAGGTTGTTGTGGAAAGTTAGGATGAGCCAATGACCACAAATAACGCTGTGTTTCGGCAACATGCCCACGCTGCAACAGTTTAAATAAATTCCAATGAGAATCATCAACGATCATGTCAGTATAAACCCGTGTAGGATCGGCATCTTTACGGAATTCCATACCGACTTCTGCAGGCTGATCTTTCCACCATTCTAAGGAAAATTTCTGCCAATCAGCTTGCTGATTAAACCCTAATATCGAAGTACTACCTTGTCGCAAATAAGCTAAGGATACGACTGGCGCTCGCGGTATTTGTTTGCTATTAAATGTCGGTAATAAGCCTGGTTTTATAGATAATTCTAAAGGCTTAGGATTACCTTGACCATCCCATAGTTTATTACTCAATCGCTGCACTGCATTCAATCGCGACAAATAGTCGGTAGGTAATATTAGACTATTTGACAATTCATGAGGCCTAACCCAAACGCCATTACTAAACTTAGATAAAGGAGCTAAATATTGTTTGAAAGTATCCCAAAATAAACCTTGTTTAGGGTGAAAAACTCTTATCAATTCTTCAGCTGATAATTCATTTTCAGGGTCAGAATGTTCATTAAAGGGGAATTTAACCAGCAATGGGGCAATATTAGAGTCCCAAATATCTGTCCAAATACCTGCAATATTTCTATTAATTTCTGCTGTTCCATACTCTTTCACTTTTTGTACGGGTGCTAAAAATGGCTGCTGCCAATCATCCTGAATACCGACATTTTGCAACCAACTTTTGGTCAGTTTCAAATAAGAACCATCTTCATTAAGTACCATAGTCCAGGCAACCCTGCCCAGCGGAGACAACGCACCTTTTAAGGCTTCTGCATTAGCACCTTCTTCTGCCGATTTTTTAGGCTCATAAGGTTGATGTGCATTCATCTCTTGGAGCATTTGTGACATCAACAATTGATATTTTTGGAACTCCGGATAAATACCATCCTTCTCTTCCATTAAGTGTTGAACAAAACGGAATACTGTCAATTTTTGAGCAAAACCTTGAAAAATGGGTGATGAAGATAAATCTAATGCCGTATTGTTTTTTACCTTTACTAAAACATCTAATAACTGTGAATTAGCTTGTTGTAAATCATTAATTACATAATTTAAATCCCAAGCAGATCCAATGTTTATCTGAAACTGCTTAAAATAACTTAAATATGACCTCACATAATGATCTGAATAAGTTTCTAAATTTCTCAGCACAAAATCATTAAAACGTTTTTTCTCACTAACATCAATCGGTAAATTAGGGACAATTTCGTTTAAAGCCTTAATAGGAGGCTTAACATTTTTCTCAAAAGCTTCGAGTGTCAAGCGTCCATCAATTCTAGCCTTGCCAGAAAATAACAATCCTCCATTATTGGAAGAATTCATTTCCGTATCCATATACATAGAAGGGGAACTAAAAAACAACCAGCCATCGTTATTGCTATGGTTTGAGATTATATTTCTAAGCATGAGCGTTATGCGACTACGGGTAATTAAATCATTCCATTGTTTAGCCCTAAACGAAAAATGCTCGCCTCCCAAATTTATTTCTATCTCAGATGAATCACTTTCTACTTTGATTTTTGCTATCGCTTGCACCATGTCCAAACAATCACTCAAGGATGAACTGGCAGGACAATTATCAGCATTATTTAATTTAAGATGACTCACCAACGTTAATATGTCGTTGATACCTTTTTGACGCAAATCCGTCTTATCATTAAAATTAAAACGTAAACTAGTATGCTGCTTCATCCACGCAATTACATCGGCTTGACGCTTGTAATACTCCAAGATATCTAGAAATTGCACAAAAGGCGTTAGTTTTTCTTGTAATGCATTAAATTCTGCTTGCTGAACAAATGGTTTTTTTAATATTTTCTCTAAACTATGAAATAGTTCTAACCAAGGTACTTGATCTTCCATGTACCCCTGTGAATCATTATAAGAAACTTCATTTAGTAAATGATCTAATTCATCAGTATGGGTATTGTAATTAATATAATCACTAATTAACGGTCCGTATTTGATCATATCTACAGGATTTTTTTCTGGCCGTCTTAATACGATTTCCCCCATTTCATTAGTTGAAGTCGCATATAACAAGCAAATCCAGCGAACCGTTTTGAAATTGGCGTTAGGTTCATTCTGTAAATTTTTCAAGACTGGCAATAAATAATATTTACGGATTTCTGCTATTAATAGGTAATTATTTTCCTGTTGTACTTTTTGAAAAAAACCAGGCATAAAACTTAACAAAGGATCTTTATTCAAATTGCTACTAAAATCTACGAATAAAGGACTAATCTTTTCTGAATAATATTCTACTGGCGTGGTAGCAATGTTTTTTATATTTTTACGTACATCAGCAACCAAATACTGCTGATAACTATAACTACCGATTAAATAGACCATACCTGCAAAAGCTAAAGTGAGTGCCGATTTAGCATGATTATTTAATTGTAATCTTGATCGCTGCTCTCTTCCTGCAGGTAGATCAAAAGGCTTACAACCAAAGCTATGTAACTGCTCTGACAATAAACAAAGCCTAACTACAGAAGGAGCATCCACACCTTGTTCTAGTCCCGATATACGGAGTACATCAATCAAAACTCTAAATAAAAGAGGCGCTTCATTAAGAAATGAGACTATTTTTAGATAATCTTGAGCTGGACGAGTTATCAATACCCGTGGCAGATGCTGCTTAAAATGCTCTAAACAGGATTCTATCTGATTGATGCCATCTCCGGCAGGAAAATCAAGTTGTAACGGAATACCCGCCTCTTCCAAAAACTCACAAAACTCAACGTAACCCTGCATCTTTTCCATATGACTTAAAGCCAAGATAAGGGGTAAAGGCTTACCTTCTAGCTCGCCAAACACTTTCAGCTTACCAAATAATGCATGACCCGATTGTCGTAAATATTCAGTTTGCGGTGACAATAAAGTGTTCGCATCAAAAACCATAACCACTTGAGGGCTTGGCGGCAATCGACGCCACAATTTTTTTAATGCATGAAAAGCTGCAGAACTGGTGTCATAAAGCAGGGCTGAACCAAACTCGAGCACCAATGATTTAGCACCCAAATAAATCTGCAACAAACTATCATCAACAGCACTAGGATGAAATCGAAAGTCCTGACCCTTCCAATCTGCGTAGTTATCGATAATACTTGTCTTGCCAGATCCTGCGTCACCAATAACCAATGAAAAGGGTGCACTCAGAGCTTTAGGTCTTAAACGAAAAGGGATTTCTACGACAAAGGAACGCCATACTTTTACTAAACTATTAACCGGCAATGACAATTTAGTAGGAACAGTAAGCTCTGGAATCTCAAATAATTTGGCATCTTTACCATACTTACGTTTCCATATTAGAAAACATAAAATACATAACAATACCAACACTACACCTAATCCTATCCAATCCCATTCAGTAAAATGGGAAACGATGTCCTTAAACGCAGCCAATGCAGACTTACCTTTCATTCCATTCATTTAATCCACCATTTTCTCATTAGCGTTTTCGGTATCATCAATATTGATTTCCTGATCAATACAAGTAAAGACTAATTCTCCTTCGCTGACACTGATGGTAACTCGCTGCCCATCACAAAGTTCACCGTTAAGTAAAAGTTCAGCGAGTGGATCTTGAAGTTTATTTTGAATGACTCTTTTTAATGGTCTTGCACCATATAAAGGGTTATATCCCCATTCCGCTAAACTATTGCTAGCATCATCATCAACATCTAATTGAATATCACGATCTAATAAACACTTAGCCAAACGCTGCAATTGAATATCAGCGATAGGACGCATGGTTTCTAAGGTTAATTGACGGAAGATTAATACATCATCGAGTCGATTAAGGAATTCTGGGCGGAAATGGCCACGCACACTTTCCATAATCAATGACTGCATCTGTTGCTGCTCTTCTTCGTTTTCTACCGGCTCAATATATTCAGACCCTAAATTAGACGTCATTAAGATAAGAGCATTAGTGAAATTAACTAACTGACCTTGACTATCCGTGAGGCGACCTTCATCCAAGACTTGCAAGAAAAGATTAAACACATCTGGATGCGCCTTTTCAACTTCATCGAATAGAATCACGCTATAAGGTTTACTACGTACTTGATTAGTCAGTAAGCCACCTTCTTCATAACCCACGTATCCTGGAGGTGCACCAGTCAATCTAGCTGCAGAATGCTTCTCCATAAACTCACTCATATCAATACGAACCATAGCCGCTTCATCATTGAATAAAAATTGAGCTAATGTTTTTGCCAACTCGGTTTTACCAACACCCGTTGGCCCCAACATTAAGAAAGACCCTAATGGGCGATTAGCATCTTGAATATTAGTGCGAGCTCTTCTTATGGCTTTAGAGACGGCTGCTACAGCTTCTTCTTGACCCACCACACGTTCACGCAAATGACCCTCTAATTGCAGCAATCGTTGTTGTTCAGAATCTAGCATCTTAGCAACCGGAATCCCAGTCAACCTAGCGACTGTCGCAGCTATATCTTGTTCATCAATAAAGTTCTTTTGTGCGCTGATCTCACTGGTATCAATGTCAGCATATTCAGCTAGTGTTCTTTCAGCTTGCGGAATGACTTTATGCTGTAATTCAGCAACCCGAACAAAATCTTCTTCACGAATTTTTTGCTCCATTTCTAATCGTGCATCTTCCAATAATTTGCGAGTGCTTTGCACTTCTGTCATGGCGCGTTTTTCACGCTCCCAACGCTCATTCATGGCGATGCTTTTTTCTCGTAATTCAACTAATTCGTTATAAACTTGTTGCTTACGAGTTTCGGATAATTCATTCGCTAAAGAATAACTTTCAATTTCTAAGGCGACTAAACGTCGATCTAAAGCCTCTAATTCAGCTGGTTTTGCAGACAAACCAATGCGCACGGTTGCAGCCGTTTGATCAATTAAATCGATGGCTTTATCAGGCAAAAATCGATCGGCAATATAGCGTCTTGAAAAACGTACAGCTGCGAGCAATCCAGCTTCAGTGATACGAATACCATGATGCATTTCATATTTTTCTTTGATGCCACGCAAAATCATTAAAGTGGTTTCGTCATCGGGTTCATCAACGCGAACAACTTGAAAACGACGAATGAGTGCCGTGTCTTTTTCGAAATGTTTACGATATTCTTCGTGGGTCGTCGCTCCAATACAACGTATTTCACCCCGAGCTAAAGCCGGCTTTAGTAAGTTCGCTGCATCCATAGAGCCTTCTGCCTTACCAGCGCCGACCACATTATGTATTTCATCAATAAAGGCAATCACATTGCCTGCATCGGTAATTTCTTGCAACAAGCGCTTAAATCGCTCCTCAAATTCCCCACGAAATTTAGCACCCGCAATCAATAACCCCATGTCAACAGCCAAGACCGAACAATCCATCAAATCTTTAGGTACATCGCCAGCAACAATACGCTGTGCTAAACCTTCAACGATGGCTGTTTTACCAACCCCGGGCTCACCGATAATAATAGGGTTATTTTTAATGCGTCGACACAAGACTTGAATTGCTAAATTTATTTCATCAACCCGACCTATAACAGGATCTAAGGCACCTTGCCGTGACAATTCCGTTAAATCACGCGCGTATTTAGCTAAGTATTCAAATTCGCCAGAACTTTCTCTACTTTTATACCCACTCTTAGGTAGTAATTCTTGTGCTTTAACAAAAGCCTCTTTACTACCACCGGCCTCTATTAATACAATCGACAATTCCTCTAATTCCCACACGGCAAACAATAAATGGTTGATCCCCATATATTTATCACCCATACGCACAGAGAATTGTTCTGCACAAATAAATAAACGCTCTAATTCACGGTTAATAGGGGTATGTTGGGTATTTTTAAAAGCTTTCGGCTGTATGATGAGCTGGGCATCAACAGCAAGTCCTAACCTAGTTAAATCGACATCAGCTTGCTCCAAATAACTTCTGCCTATATCGCTAGTTCCTAAAAGAATTGCTAAAAGATGCCAAGGTGTAACCACACCATGATCTTTTTCAACCGCCAAACGACAGGCACGTTCAATACATTCTTGTGCTTTCAGATTAAATTTTTCAATGATCATGATTATGGTTTTCTTCTGTTATTTGGTTAAAGTTACAGTTAGTAGGGGATAAACAATATTCTAATAACTCAATAGGTCGCTACAATAATAGCTTAGATGTTAGTTATTCCATGTCAGTTTCAATATTACAAATTTTGCTTACAGTTTTAGTCCCAGTCCAATCAATTGATAAAAGTCCTAAGCTCACATAACGATGGAAAGACGAATAAGGCCAGTCCAGCACATTTATTACAAAACCATGCTTTACTGGATTGTAATGAATATAATCGACATGACACTGATAGTCAGCATCGTCAATAATTAAATGTTCCCAAAAACGGCGCTGCCAAATTCCACGCTCACCTTTTGAAAGCCGACTCTTAGAAACACACTCAGAAGTAGGCAATCTTCTGGAAAATCCCGCTTTTATTAAACCCCAACGTGTTGAGAAATCACTATCATCAACAGGTAATGTCCAAATCGTATGCAAATGGTTCGGCAATATCACAATAGCATCAATTATAAATGGATGGGCAGCCATAACCATTCGGAATGAATCCCTTAAAAACCCGATATGCTCTGTTAACAAATGTAAGTTCCGTTCTGCCAGATTCACCGTAAAGAAATAACTGGCTCCCTTAACATAAGCACGTCGATATCGCATAATCATTCCAGTATTGTAGGTTGGGGTGAAGCACCGCGAACCCCAACATCTCGCGTATTATGATGAGAGTGAAGCAATATACCCCCCAACAGTCGTGTATTGTGTTGGGGTTCGTTTTCACTTACCCCAACCTACGATCTAAAACCCAATATCCCACAGTTTTTGCATATCTAGACTAAATCCAGTCAATAAATTATCGGCTAACAAAAATTGAGGCTTATCCAAACATAGGATTGCAGTTTTAGGCTGAAAAACTAATACTTGCTGAGCTTCGGGGTCTATTAACCAACCTAAACTTGCGCCATTCTCACTATATTCCTGCATTTTATCTTGTAAATTTTTCATACTATCGCTAGGTGAGCGAAGCTCAATAACAAAATCAGGGCACAAGGGTAAAAATCTTTGTTTCTGTATTTCTGTTAAGGTTAGCAACCGTGTCCTTTTAACCCAAGATACATCGGGTGAGCGTATTGCGCCATTGGGCAAAACAAAACCGCCTGATGAATCAAACACTACCCCGCTACCTTCAAGATCGGCCCAAACAGAAAGCTGAGTAATCAGTCTGGAATTTCGCCAACTAGTTGAGCCGCCTGTAGGAGCCATAATTTCACAATCTCCCTGAGCTGTAAGCTCAATACGCAATTCTTTATTGACCTGACAAAAATCAAAAAACTGATCATTCATTAAATGTATCGATGGCGGCCAATGTAGCACCAACGAATTCAACGTTGAATTTTGATGGGTCATACTATTTAAATTCATAGTTCAATTCCGTTTCAAAAATTACTATAAAAGAATTTCAATCATTATCTAATTTTATTTTTTCAATATTCATAATAATATTCCGGTATTTTTAGCAATCTTATAAATATCTTTTTCTTTAGTAAAATTATTAACGATCACATCAATCTTCTGATCACCCAATCTTTTTCTAAGCTCTGTTAATAAGCTAAGCTTTTTATCAAAAACAGCTTCTAAAGAAACTGTCTCAATATACAAATCAATATCTCCGCCCTTTTTAGCATCATCAGCACCAGAACCAAATAAATAAACCTTGGCATCCTTACCAAATATTAAAGTAACGGCTTGCTTTATGGTAAGTATAGAATGATTTGATAATCTCATTACCAAACTCTCCATCTTGTGCCATTACGTTAATACTTTCGTTTTAATATTGTAGGTTGGGATGAAGCACCGCGAACCCCAACATGTCCCGTATTGCGTTG